>SKQO01000144.1 GCA_007118975.1 Halobacteriales archaeon
AAGAACCTGAAGGCGATTTTCCAGGCTATCTCTCCAAACGAGAATAGTTTCCCGAACCGCTCGAGTAGCTACGCAATCAAGCAAAATTCAGATCGGCCATCAATTTCGGTACAGTCGCTGTGCGGTCAGCACGAGTTGTTCTAACCACTCGGCTTCTGGCAGGAGAAGTGTGCCCGACCCGGAGGAGATCCTTATTAGTGATGATTGAGGACGAATCGAATGACGGGTATGTCATGGTTCGGTTCGGCACGGTGGTTGGAACGAGCGGTGGGATCGGTATCCACTCCGAGCCTTCATCCGATTATTTTGTGATTCTTGACGTAACCTCCTGAACTCACCCTCCGAGGAAAAATGCGTTGAACCAAGCTCCTCGCCAATATCGCATCGAGACCGTACTGATCGCAGCTTACGTCCTACTTCATCACGTCGTCAATGGCTTAATTCCCCAAGTTCGATCCCATCTCCATCGCGACCTCAGACTCCGATCTATCGGATTCGACATTCGCGGTCCGATGGCTTGTCGGTAACAATCAGGTAAACTCACTGGCCGAGCACGTTCGTTTCTTGCATTTTTGCTTCGACGGCGTTACCGTTGATTCCTATGAGCCCATTGAAATATCGTTTAAGGAACAGATGGATGGAAGTTCATTCAACTCGTTTGCCTGCTGCTTCACGGATGTGGTTCTCTGACGGTTCATAATGTGGTCGTCCAGGAAGGACTAGTGAGATGCGACCAGGGGTCTGGAGGCGCTCATAGATGCAACAAATCGGGACGCAAAGTCGGTGGCGTGAATCGCGGCCGGTACATCCGATGTGAGTCGCCCCCGGATCATCGTTTCTGTGCCGATCGTGCTGTTAGTGCCTGGAACCGCGATTGATTTTCTATTGATGCATCAATCCGCCAGAAGCGGTAGCTTCAACAGCAGCGAAAGTTATGTGATACCATGGCACGCGCATGTGTTGTTGGCGCCGGGATGACTCATTTTGGAGTGCACGATAAGCCACTGGAGGAACTCTTCGCGGAAGCCGCACTATCTGCAATCCACGACGCGGGCGTCGACGGTGATGAAATAGATAGCCTCTATTTCGGTAACGCGATGGGAGGTATCACGGAGAACGACACTCATTTGGCCCCGAAGCTAGCGAGCTATCTCGGACTCCAGGGAATTCCGTGCCAGCGGTTCGAAGATGCCTGCGCAACATCATCGAACGCGTTCAAACATGCCGTGCAATCGGTCGAAGCCGGTGTTCATGACGTGGTCTTGGTCGGGGGTGCCGAGCGATGCACGCCCGAAACGGGACTGGATACGAAAGAGATGACCCGGACGTTTGCGAGCGCGTCACACCGCACGTACGAACAACCGCTTGGGTTGACGTTCCCCGGCGTATTCGCTCTCCTGACGAAACGGCACATGTACGAATACGGGACGACCGAAGAACAACTCGCCGAGGTAGCCGTCAAGAACCACGACCACGGACGGTACAACCCGAGGGCACACTTCGGCGGGCAGGTGGATGTGGCGGAGGTCCTCGACAGTCCCATCGTTGCGGACCCGTTCCATCTGATGGATTGCTGTCCGTTTTCGGATGGCGCATCGGCAGTCATCGTCGTCTCGGACGAGCTTGCCGAGTCGTTTCGCGGTGAACCGGTCGACGTTACAGGGGTCGGTCACCGGACGGACACTGTCCCCATCGCGGACAAGAACGCTCCAGTCGAAACGACCGCGGCCAAAGAGGCCGCCACAGAGGCCTACGAGCAGGCGGGCATCTCGGCCGACAACATAGATTTCGCCGAAGTCCACGACTGCTTCACCGGAGCCGAGGTCATCGCGATCGAAGCCCTCGGACTCGTGCCCGAGGGGGAAGGGGGACCGGTAACGAAGCGGGGTGAGACCCACCTGTCAGGCGAAATGCCCGTCAATCCGAGCGGCGGGCTGAAAGCCAAAGGCCACCCGATCGGAGCGACCGGGACTGCACAGATCGTCGAGTTGACCGAACAGCTACGTGGTGAAGTGGGCGAGAGACAGGTACCAGATGCGACGAAGGCGGTCGCACACAATCTTGGAGGAGACACAGCGACGGCGGTCGTCACCGTCATGGAGGCCGGCCAATGAACGGCGACCGACCGTCCGTTGCGGAGGATGTCAGGGGTGTTCCCGACTACGACGACTGGCGTGAGCTCCTGGAGGCAGGGATCCTCATGGGATCCCAATGTGGATCGTGTGGCCAGACAACGGCAACGCCGCACCGACGGTGTATCGAGTGCGGAAGCGAGCACCTCAACGGTACTGAGCTGCCGACGACCGGCGAGGTGTACAGCGAGACGACAATCAACGTGACCCCGACCGGGTTCGACGAACCGTATCAAATCGCAATTATCGATCTCGATGGTACGCGTCTCACAGCACGTATTGCAGGGACGGTAGAGATCGCAGATCGCGTCCGATTCAGCGACACTATCACGACTAACGGCTGTCCTGCACCGGTCTTTGAACCGATCGAGTGACCACCACCCAACGATCCAACTGCACCCACCGACCATCTAACACCAAATCAAATGACCGTTCGAGGAGCCGATACCCTGTTGACCGAATCGTACCCGTATCCCGAGCTCGTGGGCGATCAGCTTTGCAACCTTCACGTACGCCCGTGTGTGATGATCCCGTTCAGCGAGACGGCGTTTCCAGAGTGGATTTCCGCGTTTCGGGCCGAGTGTGAACCACCGCGCCGTCTCAGGCCAACTGAACCCGCCTCCGAAGCGAACAACCGACTGCGAGGCCACGTCGACGACGTCGAGGCATTCTTTGCGGAGTACCTCTGGACAGCGGTCCTCGATCCGGAATTGGAGGGCTTCGCAACTGAGCTCTTGGCAGCGCCGTACCGGGACACCACGTTTGAATCCGCAATTCACGCCGATTTCAGTCCCCGCTGGAAGATTGAAGCGTACCTCTTTACTGCCGAGGAGCCACCCGCGGAACTCAAGACGATCCGGTCGGCCAAAGCGGAATCGCTCTACTCGCTTCGCGACGGGATGTACCCGACCGAGCGCACCAAAGAACAGATCCTTACTGAGATTCGAGCCAAAAGCGAGTTGTTCGGGTATCCGGACTGCTGTACCGAACAGTTCCTTGAGGAACGAGCGGCCCGGTTTGACGTCCTTCTAGAGATCGGTGCCGAGCGGATCGAGAGTCTGCAAGCCGAGTGTGAAACCCGTGCCCAGGTTCAGTCGGCGTTCAAGGCCGAACTTGATGCCCGAGGGCTCCCGGTTGAGGATTTGAACGTCGAAAGCCGGATCATCAAACAGCTCGAGTATCTGAATCTCGGCCAGTACTTTGAGGAGTGGTCGGAGGATGAACTTGCAGCGTTCTATCGGCGGAAGGTCCGGGAGCCGCTTCCGGACTTCTTCTACGCGTTTTTCACCGCGGATTTCTACCCCCACCATCCGCGGTGTGACGCATCGATTGAGATCGGGAAGCGAATCGAATCGACGCTCGAGCAATCCGACTCGTCGCTCGTCGCGCTCTACCGGGCCACCTTGATGACGAACGTTTTCTCTTGTCTCGGGTTCGACGACCTCCAGCTACACCGGCGACTGTTGAGCGATGTGATCGCTACCTCCAGAACCGGAACGTGAGTGCTCCCGGTGGGGCGTCACCGATTGGTGATCAATTCTCGATAGAGTTGCACTCGTTCGGGATCGACGTCGGCCGGGATCGTGGGCATCAGAACGAACGATGCAGGGAGCGCTTCGAGATACGCAGTGAGTTCGTCACGGAAGGACGGCTCCTGACGGTTCCAGACTGTCTCTGGAAATCCGCCCCCGGTTTGAACGTTGAAGGTGTCCAGAGCTGTGAGATCGTCGCGCGGTACAACATCGAAGACGAGCGCGTCGACGTGCGCCTCGATGTCTTCGGCCGATTCCCGCAGGCGTGGCGGGAGTCGGCCAACGACGCTCAGGTCGTGGTGATCGGCAACGTTGAACACGGCTCCCGTTTCGAGCATCGCATCCTCAAGTCGGAGGCCGCGATCGAGTGCGGCCTTGAGCCCGCCATACGTTAGGACGAGCCCCGCCACTGTGCCTCCGTGTGCCCGGATGAGGTCGGTTAATACCTGACTCACGTGGTGAAGCGTGTCCAGGGCAGCGAACTCGTCGGTGTCCAACAGATCGAGCCACGCATCGCCAAAGCACTCGACACAGAGCGTGACCGGATCCGGAATGATCGAGAGGACGGGTTCGTCACGGACGTCCGCGGTAATGGTCACAGTCTCGACGAACGCATCTGTAGGCTCACCGAGTGAATCGGCGAAGTCGAGATCCGTAATGGGGCCCGTCGTTGCCGGCTCGAGATCTCGTGTTAGCACTTCCTGACCGGAAACCGTGAGTAGGTCCGGACTGACAAGGTCGGCGGTTTGTCTGATAGCCGCCGACCACCCGATCGGGTCACTCCACTTCGGTTCGGGCATCTCATCGCTGATTCGTGCAGCGTAGTCCTCGAACAGCGGCACGTGGATGTACCGGTCGTCGGCTGCGGGAAGGGTCATTAGATGAATGATGTTTGACTGGAGGATAAAGGCTCCCCCTCGGCCTGGTCAGTCGCCTTCGATGTCTCCCTTGTACTCGGGCTTTGGTGGGTAGATCGGCGTGTCGAAGAGGTGCGGATTCTCCGCACGGAATTGGTTCATCGCCACCGGTTGGAGCGTCTCTGGTGTCATCACGGCATCGGGCGTACCGGCGTGGATCTTCTCCTTGTCGTTCCAGTGGCCGAAGAAGGGGATGTCCTCGGGCGGCGTGTCGGTCTCCCAGTCGTCGATGAATTCGTCGAACGGAACGCCCTCCTCAAGCCGCTGTTCGCGACGCTTTTCGCGGAGGTCTTCGGTCTTCTCTTCGTTGACCAACAGCGTCTCTTCGTCGAATGAGACGTGGTAGATGTTTTCCAGGACCCACTCCGAGATGAGGTCGTCGTCGTACTCCTCGACAACGGTTTCCGGGTCTCGTTCGATCGGGTCTCCAAGACCGCCACCGGCGCCGTGTGAGAGCCAGTAGACCTCGCCTTCCTCGGCGAATTCTTGCTGGAGCCCCAGATCCCAGGTGGAGTACTCGCCGTCGAGCGGCTTTTCTTTCATCAGTTCGGAGATATCGAACTCCAGTTGCTGCGGGTTTTCTTCCATCTCCTCGAACACGTTGCAGCCTTTGATTCGGCCGCAAGGGATTGCCGGCGACGAGTAGCCGCCGTAGAGGCCGTTGACGGTTGGGAACCGGGAGCCGATTGCGGTTGCGAGCCACGCCCACGCCGGTGAGTCCTTGTGCGTAAACACCTGCTGGTGGCCGTGACCGCCACGGTAGCGACCGAAGCCCTGTAAGTCCTTCATCAGTCGCGTCCGGGTCAGCGCTACGAACGGGTACTCCTCCTCGTAATGTTCGGTCTCGCCCATGTCGCCCATCGCACAGAATATTGCCGCCTGGGAGTGGAGCCCGTCTCGGTTCCAGCGGGCGCCGCCCGGCATAGTATTGATGTCCGTCACGATGTTACCGACGAAGTCCCCGTGCTGAGTGATCCCGCCGTACGTCCACCCGTTGATGTTGTTCCACTGGTTGGCATGGACGTCGGTCGCCTCGGACTCGTTATCCTGTACGAAGTCGGGATAAATCGCCTTCATCATCCCCTGCTCCATCACGGAGAACGAGGGGAAGAAGGTCATCATACTCACGGCGTTGGGCACCTCCCGAGTGCAGTGAAGCGCCGACCCGCGGTCGGCTTCGATCGTGACCGGTTCGAAGATGGCTTGGTTGCGGGGAAGGTCTGGCCAGATGAAGTTCAGGAACACCGGGATCAACATTCCCTTGAGTGACGAGAGGATCGTATTGTTCGCGCGATCGGCGAACTCGGGCGCAGCTCCACGGTAGTTGGCGGTCAGTTCGTCGCCGTCGATAGTGATCTCGCAGGGTATTTTGACAAGACAGTCGTCTTTCAGCGTGTTGTCCGCGAAGGCGGTCTGTCGATACGTCCCGTCGGGGATCGATTCGATCCGATTTCGCATTTCCGTTTCGGTCGACTCCAGCGAGTGGCGCAACGCGCCGACCACGTACTCTTGGCCGTACTGATCGACCGTGTCCTCGACGCGTTCGACCATCCGTCTCACTGATGCCAGCCGGGCCTGGTGGTCGTTCTTGACGAGCTTCTTGTCCCGGGTCGAATTCTGGAAGAAGGTGATGAGGCTGTCGTCGAGTTCGTAGTCCGTGCCGATCTTCATTGGCTGGACCTTGAGTCCCTCATCATAGGGACTCTCGGCGTCCCCTGGCATCCCACCCGGTTCGGTTGCACCGTTCTCCCCCTCGTGGATGATGCAACTTGCCCAAGCGATGAGCTCGTCGTCGTCGAATATCGGCAGGAACGTACTCTGGTCGGTATTGTGAACGTTACCGTACCGTGCGTCATTGTGATGGAAGATGTCCCCGTCGTTGATCTCGTAGTCCGGGTCTTCCCGCCACCGCTTCATGATGTGCTTGATCGGCTGTGACTGTAAGGCAATGAACAGCAACACACCGCTGGATGCGGCGACCGCCATGTCGCCCTCGCGCGTGAAGATGCCGTTGATAAGGTCGCCCCACTTGGCGCCCGGCGACGAGGCGATGTGCATCACCATCTCTCGGGCCTCATTGGCCGTCGCCTGAAGTCGATTCTGGACGACCATCCTGGTCACATCGTCGTCGTCCAAAATCGACTGCATCGCCGCCTCCTCGAGGTCCGTCCGGGGTTCCATGGAGTGGTCTTCCATGATGTCGAGATCCGGACCTTCGAACATCACCTCGCCCTCGAGGAACTCCGTCATCTCCTCTTCGAGACTTGGCTCGGCCGATTCCTCCAACGGTGGCTCCGTTTTGGCGACGCCGCCGTCTGGTTCGGTTCGCTCGGATTCGCTCGGATCGGTATCGTTTTCGTTCATGATTTACGGGTGTTGAATCTGGTCGGAGGTTTACTCGTGCTGTCCGGCGTTCGTGGGTTGATCATTGCTGACGAAGGTAGGTGACGTCGTGGTCTGTTCGCTCGAATACCCAGCCGTCGTTGACCACGATGCTGGTCGCCGGGTGCTCAACGATCGCCGGCCCTTCAATCGTTCCGTGGTCGAACTCAGTGAAGCGATACACCGGCGTCTCGACGAACCCGTCGTCGAAGTAGCACGCGCGCGACTCGGTCGACGCCGGTGCCACCGCGCCGCCGCCGTCAGCGACGGCGGTGGGACTCCCGCCAGTGTACTCTAGGCGGGGTTGCTCGACATACGATTGTACGCGGATCGTCCGCAGGTTGACGTCCGATGAAGGCATGTGCGCCTCTTCACCGAAGTTCTCGCCGTAGGAATCACGGAACTCCTTGATCAACCGGAGGAGATCCTCCTTACTGTCGAGGGTGTCGACCGGTACTTCGGTCGTTGTCGTCTGGAGTTGGACCCCGTAGTGCATGTCGACCTCGACGGTGTGTTCGACCTTCTCGGCGGGGTATCCCTCGTCCTCGAGATCCTCTTTCCCCTCCTTCTTGAGTTGCTCGACGATCGAGTTGAATCGGTCGTAGTCGTCGAAGTACGACTGGCTCTCGCCGTTGAAGATGTTCATGTACACCGACTGCTCGTACATGTGCATCTGGTCGAGATTGCCGGCGCCGGCGGCCGACAGAACCGGACTGAATGGCGGGATGATCACTTGCTGAATGTCGAGTTCTTCGGCGTACCCGCAGGCGTGGGTCGGGCCGGCCCCGCCGTACGAGAGGACCGAGAAATTCCGCGGGTCGTATCCCTGGAGTGAAATCTCGTTGAAGATCGTCTGGGCCGCCTTGGTGTCGACGATCTGGCGGGCGGTCGCAGCCGCTTCCTCGACGCTGACGCCCATTGGTTCCGCGAGGTCCCGGCGGACGGCACGTTCGGCGAGTCGTCGCTCGAGAGCGAGTTCGCCTCCCCAGAAGTAGTCGGGGTTGATGTACCCAAGGACGACGTCGACGTCGGTCACCGTCGCGCGGCGTCCGCCGCGATTGTAGCAGGCGGGCCCCGGGTCGGAGCCGGCGCTTTCGGGGCCGACGCTGACAACGTCTTCCGCACTGTTGTAGCTGAGGACGGAACCACCTCCGGCCCCGATGGTCTTCATGTAGACCATAGGAATGTTGATCATCCACCGGTCGATGATCGGCTCGTAGTCGTACAGCGAGACCTCGCCCTCCGTGACGGCTCCGATGTCGAAACTCGTCCCGCCCATGTCGGTGGTGATCAGGTTCTCATCGCCGAGTTCCTCCGCGAGTTGTTGAGCCGCACCGAGGCCGGCGACTGGCCCGGCGTGCATTGTCTGGATGGCGTAGGTTTTGCCAAGCTGTGCCATGCCGGAAGTGTTATGCACCAGTTGGAGCGGCTTCTCGTAGCCGTTCTCGCGGAGCACAGCCTGCATGTCTTGGAGCCCCTCGCGCATCGTGCGGTGAAGGTAGGCGTTGATGACCGTCGCGTTGCTTCGCATGTACTCGCCGTTTTTGCCCGTCACCCGATGGGAGAGGATCACAGGAGTCGACCCGAGCACGTTGCTCGGATACTCCTCCTGAATGACCTCCTCAACGAGAAGTTCGTGCGCCGGGTTCGCGGTGCTGTTCAAGAGCACGACCGCGATGGCGCGAACGCCGTCATCGACCAGGTCGTTGACGATTTCCCGAATCTCTTCGCGATCCGGTTCCATCAGCGCATCGCCCTTGTAATCGACCCGTTCCCGGAGCCCATATCGGTGCTTCGAGGGAACGATCGGCTCGGGGCGATCGGCGCCCGGAATGTCGTTTTGTTCGACGATCGAGAGGCCATCACCGTACTGCCGGCCCCGCCCGATCTGGATGGCATCCTCGTGGCCTTCCGTCGTGATCAGTCCGACTCGCTCGCCGGAGCGCTCGATGAGCGCGTTCGTCCCCAGGGTGGTTCCGTACCGAACGGAGTCGACCTCCTCGAGGATCGTTTCCACGCCGACCTCCAGTCGGTCGGCCGCCGCTTCCAGCGCATTCATGAACCCCTCTGTGAGATCGTGGTGGGTTGTTGGCGCCTTCGTCTCGATCCGGTCGTCGCCCCACGTGACGACACCGTCGGTGAACGTCCCGCCGATGTCGACGCTGACCCGTTTCATGGCTCTGCCTCCAGGTACCGGTCGCGAAGCCAGTCCAGGTCAGGCTGGATCTCGTTTTCCGGTGGATGGCCTGG
>SKQO01000025.1 GCA_007118975.1 Halobacteriales archaeon
AATAGATCGGAAAGAACCCGGCGACTTTGACCATCGTCGTCACAACGAGTGCCGAGAACACCACCAAGAGATAGACCGCCTGGCGTCGCTGGAGTCCGCGGGCCCGCAAGGTTTGCCCCACGAACATGCCCGCCGCGAGAAAGACGAGCAGGTAACCGTAGACCTGCGTGACGAGCACCTTGAATGGACCGCCAAACTGGGGATAGTGCAGAATGCCGTCGGCATCGACGAAATACGCCTCCGTGTAGATCAACTCACCCGGATTGACCCAGCTCAGGAGGAAAAACGCCAGGACTGGTGTGGCGAGCAGGAGGACGAACCGTCGCGACGCAGTCGTCCGGAAGGTGAATTCGTAGGCGAGGAGAAACATTGCGACGGAGGCCGCCGGAATGAGCGGCCAGAAGAAGTTCGCGAGCACGAGCGTGAGTGTCGGATCAGTGACGGCGGTGAACGTCGCATAGGTGAGCGCCCACAGCCCGCCGATCACCATCGCAACCAGGAACCACAACACGCCCGGCTTGCGCCAGTGATCCGCGATGAGATAGACGTTGAGCAAGGCCGGCAGCACGCCCAGGAGCATGAGGAAGATCGCCAGCTCCGGCGTCAGCCAGCGATCCATGACCATACTCCAGGGACATCACCCACGTTGACATGCTTTGCGCCTAGCCGGGGCGGGTGACCCGACACCACCAAAGCTACAATCACCTCCTTCCCCACTCCGACTAGCAATGCCCGATAGCACGCTCCGCCCCGGTCACGATCAGTCGCCGGAAGAGGCAGCCGCCGAACTCGGACGGTTCAGCGCCTCGTTCGACACACTCGACGAGTGGTACCGTCGGAAACAACGGGTCCTAGACGGCATCCGGCGCGGCGCCGAGCTCAATCCGTTTCCCCCTCGGACGCCGCTCCGGTCCAGCTATCATGACCGCCGCGAATACGACGGGTACGTCGTGGAAAACGTGGCGATCGAGAGCGCACCCGGGTTTTACGTCACCGGGACGCTTTATCGTCCCGACCGGATGACCACCCCGATCGCTGGAGTGCTCTGTCCACATGGCCACGGCGGGCGGTTCAAACCGGGCCGCCAGAAGCGGTGTGCAGTGCTCGCCAGGATGGGTGCTGCGGTCTTTCAGTACGATATGGTGGGGTACGGGGACTGGGAGGAGGCGGGATGGGAACACCGCGAAACCCCCGAGGTCCTGCGGTTGCAGACCTGGAATAGCATCCGGGCACTCGACTTCGTCCGCTCGCTCCCCGGTGTCGACCCGCAACGGATCGGGGTCACGGGCTGTTCGGGCGGTGGCACGCAAACGTTTTTGCTGGCCGCGCTCGACGACCGGGTCGCCGTCTCGGTTCCTGTCTGCCAGGTATCCGCCCACTTTTTCGGCGGGTGCGTCTGCGAGAGCGGCATGCCGATCCATCGGAGCGAGGACCACGAAACCAACAATGCCGATATTGCAGCGATGGCCGCCCCGCGCCCGCAACTCCTCGTCTCCAATGGCGACGATTGGACCCATTGCAATCCGGAGACGGAGGCACCCTACATCCAACACGTCTACGATCTCCACGGCGCGAGCGACCGGTTCGAGCACGCACACTTTCCCGATGAGGAACACGACTACGGTCCTTCGAAGCGGCAGGCTGCCTACCCGTTCCTCGCAACTCACCTGTCGCTCGATATCGACCGTGTCGCCGTCCCCGACGGCACCGTGGACGAGTCCTTCGTGACGCCGGAGACGCGAGAGGAATTACTCGTGTTCGGTCCGGATAATCCCCGCCCCGAGGACGCCGTCGCACCGAACACACCGCTGACAGTTGCATGCGACCATGAGGGCGGTAGGCGCACGTAACTCCAACGCATCGGATCCCCCCTAGGAAGCTCCACGGGAGTCGGGGCGGTCGCCCTCCGATCCGTGCAGCCATCGACACGCCAGCTGCCGATCGGGAACAATCACGGATCCCCGGCCCAATCCGATTCACTCGACTTGCTGCGGGACCGGTCGATTGATGGAGCCTCGTAACCGGGTAACGTCAGGCTCGCCCCTACACCAGCAAGTCCGACATGACCCATCCGTCCGGTAACTCGTCATCGAGGTTCTCTCGGGCAACGATTGCACGGATCCGATCCTCGTTGATGGTAGAGAGCGTGAACCGAGTCCCGATCTCCTCGATGCGATCCCAGTACCGCGGGATGGTCGGTTCGTACCGACTGGCGGCTCCGGCTGGTGCGTCCAGGAGGTAGCGCGCCGTCGAAAACTCGGTTCCTGTATCGTCCGCAGCACTCGGCAGGTTCGCGACGATTTTTTCGAGGAGATCGATAGCCGCGTCTTGGTCGGCGTAACATGCGTGTTCGAGCATCGGATTCACGAGAGACTCGTCTTCCGCTGCGATCGCCTGCAGTTGCTCACCCACGGCCACGTCCGGGTGCCCGATCCCCCAGCCGTACGGGTGTAGCCCTTCCCGGATGAGGTCTTGCTCGTCGTCGACCGCCTCGTAGACGGCCTCGAAATAGGTCAACGCTTCCTTGGGAATCGACGCCACACCGTCTTCCAGACGTGTTCGGATCACGTACCGACCGGTGACGTTCTCCAAGACGGGGGTAAGAAAGGGGAGACGATCGCCGGTGTCCGGGTGGTACGCCTCGATCAAGTCCGCCAACGCCGTCCATCCGTTGTCCTCAATCGACGCGTCGACCGCGGCGACGATCGGTTCGGCGTACGTCCGGGTGATCGTCCGGTACTCCTCGGTGTTCCCGACTTCTTGGGCGGTCGCCAGTCTGGCTTCATAGACGGCGAGTGCCTCGTGGACGGCTGCCGTTTCGAGTGGTGTCTGTTCGAGAAGACGATCCAGCGTGGTACTCACCCCTTCATCGTCCGGCGAATCCTTGAGTGCCGGCTCGCACGTGTGCAACCGCAATTCGGATAGTGTTTCGAACGTGTCTCCGCATTCCTCACAATCGTAGCTCATGACCTGTTACAAGGGCCAGCTTGTTCGAAAGGGTTCCCGTTTGGCGGCCCGGTTACGCAACGCAGCCGTTTCGATGACATCATAACGCCGGCCACGCCGCCGCGCGGAACCGAATAGGTTGCCAGTGGATAACGACAATCATCCGGTGGAGACCTCGCGGATGTACCCGTGGGAGCCTCAGTCGCCACAGTAGCTCATTTCGTGCTGGTCCTGGTGTGGTAGCTTCGCGAGGGAACGGGATGGCAGCCCGCGCACGTCAGAACTTCCAGTGTTCGCGTCCGAATCCGTCCGGTTCGTCGGGTGGGTCTGCACCCTCGTTGGGCGATTCCGCCGAGAAGGTGACGTACGGGAACACTTCCGGAATGTGCGAGTCCCACGCGCCGTGGTAGCTCAATGCCCACCCACCGGAATCGGTGGCCGGCGGCGCCGCCTCGTACTGGTTGAATCGTGAGAAATCCATCCGCCAGACGTCGCCGGGATGTGGCGGCAGGGCTCGATCCGTCCGCCGGAAGATCGGGGCCATCCCCTCCCACGGCAGGGCGAGTTCGACCTGCCAGCCACGGTCGTGATCGCTGTTGTCGTTTACGGTCCCGTCGATCCAGACATCCCACTCCAGCCCCGGAAAATCCCAGTTCCAGAAGCCGAGGCGGTCGCCTCTGGGATGGTCATAGCCCACCCCGGCGAACGACTCGACCAGCTCCGGCGACCGATCGAAGGTGTCGTCTTCGCTGAATCCGGCTTTCTCGTAGGCATCCTCCCAGACGAAAAACACCTCGTAGATCGTCCCGAAGGCGTTCACCTCGAACTCGTAATATGCGTCGGGTCCGGCGATGAATAGCTCCACGTCGTTATCCTCGTAGATCGGCGCGTCACGCTCGGTCAGCGAGGCCTCGACGAACGGCTCCTGAACCCAGTATCCGACATACAGATACTCGTCATCCCAGAGGAGCGCCACCCGAGTATCGTGAATCGCGCGGCTGCCATCGACGAGATCCACGAACCGCGACGACCGTTCGACTTCCTGCCAGGCGCGCTCGTCCAGGCGACCATCGATCGTCGGCGGTTGTTGCACCCGATACGCCGTCAGATCCCGGATGGCTACCTCCTCGATCGGAAACGAGGTCATGCTCATGGATCACCGGGTCGGGGCAAAAAGCAACCGCTCCGTGGAAGGAATAGGACGGGCCGGCTGTGCGACGACCCGCGTGGGGCGATCCTGGGAACCTCGATTCCGCCGGGCACCACGAGACAAACCGTCCAATCCCCTGGAAAGGACGGCGTCCCTTACTGCGAGGTGCACCCCGGACCTGTGAACGAAGATCGCGGCGACAGCTACGGACCAATACGCGAATTCGGTCCCGAGAGATCGCCATTGCCGGTCATCGATCTCGTTCGTGCGAACATCGCCAGGGACAGCTGTTGGCGTGTGATCACACCCACACCTGGCCGCCGACACGTTTGAGACTCCCGCGATCTCCACCACGAAACGACGCCGCGCGTCGAAGACAGGGCCGATGTCCATCGTAGGACACAGCCACAGTCGGGGACCATAGCAAGCCACGATCGTGACAAACAATGGCTGCTTTCGTTAGACGGTTGGATAACGCCTCGGTAATCACGCGAGGGCAACACGGAACGTGATCCAGGCGATTGCACTGGTTAATGCGCCACCCCGGACGGGCTCAGGGCAGTTCGATGACGGCTTCGGCCACGGGCCCCCGGGAGTCCCCATCGACAAGCACCTCCGCCGTGAGCACCTGCCGACCGGACCCCCAATCTTCTACGGGAACCGGAAGTGTCACATCGCCGCGCTCGTCCGGCTGCAGCGTGCGTCCACCCTCCGCGAGGATCGACCGGCCGTCAGGACCGTACAATCGTGCCTCGTACTCGGTTGCCTCCTGGAAATTGTTCCGGAGCCGGAGCCGATAGGTGACGTCCTCACCGGGGGAAGCGGCTACCTGGTAGGGAAGAAGTCGCGCCCAGAAGAGGTCGACTCGCTGGTCTGCCGGGTCGGCAGTCAATTCCCGGAAGACCCGTTCTTTTCGTTCGATAAAGTCCCGGTACCGGGTCGCCTGCCGGGCATCGGCGTCGAGCACGTCACCGTGACCGGGACAGATGAGTTCTGGTTCGAGCGATTCCATGACCGCCGCACACTGCCGGTGCATATCGAACCGGAAACTGTTCCGGAGCACGGTCGTCTGGTGTGGCCGGTCCGCCTGGTCGTCGTAATGCCGATCGACGGTGTGCTCGAACCAGTTGTCGCCGGTGAAGGCGACCGTGAGCCCGTCGATGTCCGTCCCGACGACGGCGTGGAATTCGGTCTGTCCCGGGGCGTGCCGGATCGTGAACTCGTATTCCTCCCAGCCGACAACGGCGCCATCCTCGAGCCATCGATCGATGGTGATCGGCGTCGAGAAGGTACAGGGTGTACTCGACCAGGCTGCCGGATCGGCAAGGACCTTGCCGACGTCCTCCAGTGCCCAACATTCGACGTCGTAGTGTTCCTGGAGATGTGGAATTCCGCAGGTGTGGTCGTCGTGAATGTGCGTGGGGATGACAGCATCGAAGGTGTCGATGCCGTGCACCTCTCGCAGTTCGTCGAGATGGTGCTCGACGAACCGCATCGTCTCCATGTCCTCGCGGTCCGCACCGACGTGCATGTGCTCGCCCATCGAGTGTCCGTAATCGATGAACAGGCCCCGTCCCGACTCCGAACGGATGACGTAGAAGTTCGAACACGTCCACGGACCACCCCAAAGCAAATGGTCGGACACTTCGACCATCCGCATCTCCGGCAGGTAGGCTCGCGTCCCCGCATCAAGGCCTCGCCCGAGATCGACTACCGACATGAGGCGCCGCCGGAGTCGATCGATGTCCCCGTCCGGGTCATCGACGACGGGACCGTGTGACGGCATGAGCCGGTCGAGGCCCGCCCGATTGAGGGCGTTCAGCGATTCGATGGTCAGCGGGATCCCCTTCATGTCGCCGTACGCGTACTCGAGCTGGTGGAGTTCGTGGATGGTCCCGCCCTCGTGAATGAGATCACCAGTGAATGCGATGCGTTTGTCGTCGATGTCGGTGATAAGCGCACTCGAGCCGAAGGTGTGACCCTTGGCGGGCAAGATGTCGAAGGCGTGATCCCGCCAGGTGAACGTATCGTAATCCTGTAATGTTTCGTGGACTGGGACGCTGCTCGGTAGGGTGTCGAACGTACTCCGGTCGTTGTAGTTGTCGTACAGGCGCTTTCGTTCCCAGAACGTCTCAACGTCCGCGAAGAGGTGGTGTTCGTATTCCGGAACCGCTACTTGCGCGCCTGCCGATGCCAGCTCGCCGGTGCCCCAGCACTGATCACGATGGTGATGCGTATGGAGGACCCATTCGATGTCCACGTTCTCACGGTCGACGAGTGCGTCCGCGATCGCCCCCGACCCGGGATCGATCACGAGCGCCGCACCGTCCTCGACAAACGCATAGGCGTTACAGGTGTCTTCGAAACGATACAGGCCGTCGGCGATCGGGATCAGCTCGCGTTCGGTGGGCGAATGCACCATCTCCCCGAATCCAGCCCGTGCTTCGAGCATTAGTGTTCGGGTGCGGGGACGGAGGCTGGGACAGTCGTGCTCGTCCGGGTGGAATGGTTCCGCTGTACCCGCGGGTCCTTCCTTGCCGGCGTCGACGTCATCCCCAAACTCGTTGGGGCCGGTCGGGGATTTATGCTGGGGTGGAACGACGAGTCACCAATCGCAATGGGACAGGACCCGATCGATCGGATCGAGACGGCGAGCAAGGAGACGAGACGCACGGATGAAACCCCGGGGGAGTTCGTCCGCCGCGTTGGCGAGAAATATGGGATCGACAGCGGACTCACCGAGGAAGTGATAACATACGTGAACGCAGAGGGTGCGAAGAACGCGGCAGATCGGTCGGCCGCACTCGAGCCGTTTTGTGACCGGCTCACGACAGCCAACGCGGAGACCGCGGACGAATTCGAACAACCCCGGAGCGGGGAGGAAACCAGTGAGTCAGCATCCGAGTCGCCGAGCCTCGCCGATCGAATCGAGGAATCCGACGACTTCCGGTCTGCTATCGAGCAATCCACTGACCTGGTGGTGGGGTATCGCAAGATCGTTATCGCATTGGGCCTACTGCTCGCGATCGTCGTGGCGTTCCGCTACCTGGGATTCTGGTAGACATGGAGCCTGCGCCGGGCCAGTGTGAAATCCTCAAACGTGCTGTCGGGGTGCCAACAGTCGATGACTGACTTACCACGGGATACGCTCGCTCGATCGGTCGACCAGCCATTGGTGGCGATCGGCGGCATGCTCGTGAAAACCCATTTTAGGCAGGAGTCGTGAGATTCGATTGATTCACAAGATCCGAGGTGATGCGTCGTCGTGCTAACTCTTGGTATCGATCCCGGACGGCCGATCCGGGCGCGGATGCTGAGCGTGTCCAATGAACCGAGACTGCATGTAATCGTTCGGGGCTATGCCGCCGTTAGACTGTTGGCGGTGTCTTCCATGGCTCCTTATAACTATACCCTTGCTGGGAAGAACGGAGATAATGTCCTCGTGGAAGGAGTATCACCGAGACGGTGGACCTGTCAGGTTGCTACTCAAGGGAGGTGAAAACACGCTGGAGCAGTTGGGTAATACGTCGAGTACGATGTTCAATATTGCGTCGAAGGAACATCGTTTTTGGCGCCGCTATCCACTTCCATTATCCCAGCGGATCGACGCCTGGAGGAACGGGTTCCTCTCGCGGGGATACGTCCTCCTCGAATTAGACAAGCACGACCCCCACAATTACGTAAGCGATGTTCAACAAGCCCGCCTGAAGCCGGCCGTCAACGCGGGGTACGCCGATGTGCTAGAAAATAAAGTCGCGTTTCATCTCGCTACATCATCGTACGTTGACACGATCCCCGAGCTATACGGGACAATCGAATCGGGAGCGTTTATCACCGACGAGGGTGATGATGCGCCTCTCCCCCGATTGCTCGACCGGGTAGGAACTGTCATTGCGAAGCCGATAACTGGGACGGGGGGTACCGACGTTTTCCGAATCGAAAGTAATCCGGGAACGTACCGGATTAACAGTCGAGACCACACGCGAGTGGACCTACAAGAGCGGGTTGCTGGCTGGGACGACATGCTCGTGGTCGAATTCATCGATCAGCACGAATATGCAGAACTCGTCTGGCCCGCATCGGTGAACACGATTCGTATCGTGACGGCGTTGGACCCAGACGAGGAAGATCTGTTCGTCACGAGTGCTGTCCATCGATTCGGTGCATCGGGAACTGGCCCGACCGATAACTGGAGTGGGGGTGGTGTCGCGGCACCAGTGAACGTTGAAAACGGAAAGATGTCCCCACTCTTCTCGTACACAACGGAAAGGGGGTTGGAGCGATACGATACCCACCCGGATTCGGGTACACAGGTTGCCGGTAACACAATACCCCAATGGGATGATATTACGGCAGCTGTCCGCGACGTGGCGCAAATCCACCGACAGAATCCGTATGTTGGGTGGGATGTCGTACTCACTCGCGATGGGCCACGCATCATAGAAGGAAACTGTGCACCACACTCTCACCTGCAACAGTTGGGCGGTGGACTGTTTGAGGATGATCGTGTCCGGCGGTTCTTCGATGAATTCGTCACGTAATCTAACCGGAAGTGCTGGTTCAATCACGCGACTCCCCGAATCCACTCTCGGCAGTGATGGACGATCGTTTCGAGAAGTGATCCTGTCGGGATACCCGACGTAGCGCCCGTCGCTATGACTGGACCGAATACAGATCCGCGTACTGTCCGTCGTTATCGATCAATTCGTCGTGCGTTCCGACCTCGGTGATCTCGCCGTTATCGAGCGTGTAAAGACGGTCGGCATGTTCGACGGTTGAAAGCCGATGCGCGATCGCAATCGTCACGTACTCTTGTTCCATCGCCTCGATCGCCCGCTGGACATCCTGTTCGAGCTGTGAATCCAGATCACTGGTAGCCTCATCTAGCAACAGTAGGTCGGCGTCAGTGAGCAAGGCTCGTGCCAGTGCGACCCGCTGTCGCTGCCCGCCGGAAAGCCGGACGCCTTCGTCCCCAACCGGTGTGTCGTACCCATTCGGCAAGTCTGGAAAAAACTCGTCCACCCGGGCGATCTCGCATGCCCGTTCGATCTCCTCCCGAGTTGCATCACGATTCCCGATCGTGAGGTTATACCGCAGCGTATCGTTGAACATATACGGATTCTGTCGTACGACTGCGACCTGCTGTTGCCAGCCGTCGATGTCAAACAGATCGATAGGTACCCCGTTGGCCTTGATTTCCCCGTCGTCGGGCTCGTACAACCTCGCAAGGAGCGAGATGATCGTCGTTTTTCCGACTCCCGATTTTCCGACAAACGCGATGAATTCTCCCTTCTCGACCCGAAAATCCATCCCCGCCAACACTTCTTCGTTTTCGTCGTAGGAGAACCGAACGTCGTCGAACTCGACAGTGTTGATCTCCGCGGGAGCAGCCATCATGGCCGTTTCCGAGGACTGGCGCGCCTCGAGTTCAGCAATAAACTGCTGGGTCCGGACAAGGTGGGGCAGGTTATTCTCGATCATGTACAGGTACTCGTTCATACTGCTGACTTTCGGACCGAGTTGGTACATGGCAAACAGGAAAAGTCCCAGCGCTCCGATCGATAGATCCGCAACGGTAAGTCCCAGATAAATCAACGCGAACACCGCGACAGCCACTCCGAGTCGGAAGAAGTTGTCGAGTGCGGCCTCGTTGCGGCGAATTCGAACGATTGAATTCGTGTAGCGATCCACCGCCGCGGAGAAGTCCCGATACAACTCATTGGCGAGGTTAAAGATGTGAACGTCCCGAATTCCCTGCGTCCCGGCTTGTGCTGTCTTTTGGCGGCGTTCGTTTGCATCAGCCACGATCGAACCGAGTCGGTATCCAGGATCGAGCACACCACGCAGTAGCAGCGTCAGCGCCCCCAATAGGATAACGGCAATCGCCGTCAATAGAGGCGATATAACGAGCGCAATCACCACATACACCGCGCTAAGGAACAGAAGTTCGATGACGCGAACACAGTACTTGATTACCTTCGCTCCGTACCGTGTCTCTGTGATGATGGTGTTGAGAATATCGTCAGATCCTTCCTCATCGAAGTAGGCGACCTCAGCTCGCAGGGCATTCTTGTAGGCCCGCTTCTGGAGCGCGCGCATGTACGCATACGACAGCGCGGCTTGAAACCAGTTCACGAGGAACCCGAGCGTGTACCGGATGGCGATCACACTCGTGACTCCGAGAATGACGTACCCCAGTGTGAATGGGACACCCAACGTTTCGTATGCGAGTACGAACCACAGCAATATCCCATCTGCTTCTGCGGTCGGATCGTCGAGTTGAACGATCTCGATTATCGGGAGGATGAAGCCGAGACCGACCCCTTCGAAGGCGGCGGTCAACAGCCCCAGGCCAACGACCAACAGCGTGAAGCGAGGACTGTATGTTGCGACGTTGAACAATGCCAGCATCTTCTCCCGCCGCGTCGCCGACGGGGTGTCCTCAGCCATCTCCCTCAAAGCCACCAACGGGTCGGTGGCGATCCCCGGCGCCGGTGGGGCCCGATGACTGGTGGATGCGCCCGTGACACTCCAGTAGTCGGCGTCGCTTCGTCACAATTGTCAGACGACAAATTCAAGTGGAGTAGTTACAATGAACGTAGCGACGTATTCAGTGGATCCTAACCGGAGGGGTTCGACTGGCTTCTGGCGGGTTGGAGCCGCCACATGTCGCTTACCATTCACCTGCGAATTCAGTATCGGTAAGTAACCGCGGATGGTTCGGGTGTGGACCCATGATTCCGGTTTCCGTCACCGCCTCCTTGTATTCCGAATATCCCCGATACTCCCGGCCACCGATTTCGACTGTCTCGGTCCCGTGCTCTGTGTCAAACACTGCCCAATCCGTCTCTTTGATCATATCAAAATACAGCGTCATGCGGATGTCCTCCCCGAGAAGGTACTTGTACGCCTCCGATATCCACGCTGCCTTCCGTTCCGGATCGTGGCCGCCATCCTCCGTCTCGGATGAGGTGCCGAACTCGGTGATTGCGATCGGTTTCTCCGTCAACCCACGCAGAAAATCGATACTTTCACCGTACACCTCCGCTGGCGACTGCCACGCCTCCCATCCAACCCAATTGTACCCGTGAATCCCACACCAGTTCACATAGTCATCACCCGGATAACATGCTTCCCGATCGACCCCGCGGGTCGTTCGATCGACCGTCCAGATCCACTGGGTGTAGGGATCGGTCAACCCCGCATCCGAGAGAATGTCGTGGACGTGGCGCCACATGTCAACAAAATCTTCTTCGGATTCGTCGCCCACCGCGGGACTCCACGGGCTCCAGTCCCCGTTGAACTCCGGCGCCAGATTGAGGTAGACTCGTCGGTGGCGCCCGGAATCGTCCCATCCCCAGGCCGATAGCGTGTCCGCCCACGCGTGAATCGTGTCGTCGTACTCACCATCTGCAAGCTCCTCGTTGATCTCCGCTGGGGTACTTTCGAGATCAGGGAAAAACGGCTGCCAGAAGATGTGAGGAACCTGTCCACGAGACCACACGGATTCGAACACGCTGTTGACGATTCGATGAATCTCTTCGTCTTCCTTCCCCATGTCGATAAACAGTCCCACCACCGCATGTTTTTCTCCGAGCCATTCTTCGAATGGGTCCAACACGGTGACGTCCCGCGCCCGGGGCGAAACACCTCGCAACATCGCCCCATCCCGAGTCCGTGCATCGGTGTCAACTGGGACTGGGTCACTCGCAAGCGTTTCGTTATCCGGGGTATCCGAGATGTTTGTCGGTTCCCCATTCCTGACGAGCGCGGAATACGCGCCGTATGCGCCGACGGTCGCGATACCGCCTGCACCGATCGCCCGGATAAAGTCCCGCCGATCCATGCGGTTCGATACTTGTCGATCCACATTGTTAGGTTGGGGCCACTGCGGCGCTCGACTACCGGCAGGCCGACCGCATTGCGCCGGAGCGGACGTTGGGCACCGAAATGGGCATTCTCGTGCGCCCACGTTCGACGATCGCACCTCGACACCGAGCCATGCTCGAGAGACCGGCAGACATCACGTAGCGGGGTCGTATGCCGCTTATCCCCTCTCGCACGACGGAAAGTAGGCAAATGTGCGGAAAACATGCGTTGTGTCACCCCGACGGATTAAGCTCAGTGAAACGGACCGGCCAGGTTGGACGGGGGAGGTGTACGACAACCTAACTACAGGAGATCGAACCGTTCCGCAGGCCAGATGGGCGTTTCGGAGCGGACCGCCGACCCGTTCGTGTGGCTTACCGGTCGAGACGGAGTGCTCGCAGACGTGGTCACGTTTCTCGGGTTTATTGTCCTCCTGTCTGTCGTCATGCTCACGCAGGTGCCAGATGCCCCGGGATTCGTGACAGGATGGCGCATCTCGATCGCGTTCGTCCTTTTCGGACTCCTCGCGGCCACTATCTCGATGTTCTGCCACAGCGAGACGGACGCCTGGTTGCAGTACCTTGTCCTCGTGGGAGGTGCTATTCTCCTCATTGAATGGTTATTCCGCTATCGGGCTCCCGAATTTAGCGTCGGGAATCCGGGAATCGTCGAATTGTTTGCATTCTACTTGTTGTTATTCATCATCCTCCTAGTGTATCCGGACGTGCGGACGTTTTCCCGGGCGCAGTGGTTGTTCATCAGCTGTATCGGTGTCGTCGTTGGGCTCTTTTTCTATCACACGTTGCCGACCGGCCCGGAGACATTGGCACCGACGTGGCCCTTGTGGGCTAGCGTGGTCGCCGGGATTAACCTACTCTTGATCCCGCGTTTTGTACCGGAATACGTGTTCCTGTGGGCGATCGCGCTTGTAGCTACAGTGACGGCGATCGTAGGGACTGCGGGTGTGATCATCGGGGAGTACTCGTGGTGGTTCTTCGAGGTGACGCGGCATCCCCAGGAGTTCCCGATGACGGCCACCGAACCGGCGGGATGGTACGGTTACACCTCAATTTTCAACAACGTAAACGTATTCGGGCTCGTTACCTTCGCCGGCCTTGTCGCGTCGGTGTTCTTGCTCCATCGGGCGTGGCGACGTCGGACGATATTGATCGGGACGCTCGCCGGTGCCCTGGTTATCTCCAACGGGGCAGGATTGCTCGTGTCCTCGAGCGATGCCGCGTGGCTCGCCGCGGGCGTGTCTCTCGGATTCTACTCGCTGTACGTGGTGCTCGGACGACGGGCGATCTTACCTGGATTCGTCACATTGGTCACCGCAGCGGTTGTGTCTGTCCTTGCCGTCTATCACAACATTCTCCCCATCGATCCGGGGAGCCGATTCGTTCGGTGGCGATCGGGCGTCGGCGCCATCCGGGCTGCACCGTCCCTGTTGGGCCACGGGCATGTATCAACGGCGGAGTTCACCGCCCCGTATCTCGAGGGGATGACGCCGGACGAACCACACAACTCCTATCTCGATATCACGATTCGGACCGGATTCCTCGGGCTCTTGGCGTACGTCGTCCTCTTCCTCGGCGGGCTGTTGTACGGAGCGCTTCGCTATCGCACGATCAACGTGGCGATGTTGGCATTCGCCTTCGGCTGGGCGGTCCACCACCTCTTTGAATCCTACACCATGATTCAATTGACGATCCCTGCCGTGCTCTCTTCGCTGGCATTGGGATATCTGCTGTTCGGTGATACGCACGCACCGGCAGATGTCCTCCCCGCCGAGGATTCTATCAGTCAGCCTCGGCCGGAGAAATGAGAGACACTCATCAGTGGCCGTCAGGGAGGGGTTGTCCGCTCTAGCCCACTCGCAGTGATCTCGGGTCAGTGTGCGGACCCGCGGGAACAAGACGGCGGTTCGGAGTCGCCTTCACCAGTCAGTCGTGTCCGTCAGCATAGCGCGGATCGAACCGATCCCGACGGTGGCGTCGACGAAATGTTTGTAGCCCACGAACAGAAACGGCGCATACGCCACCGTCCACCACGGTTCGTCTTCGAGAACGACCGTGAATGCACCGATTTGCATGGTCAGCATGAAAAAGAGCGCAAGGAGGACGAGCAGATAGGTTGACGGGCCTGTCACCAGCCCCCAAACGACCGCGCCGAGGATCACGAAACTCGCCAGCGGCGTGAACAGTTGGGAGACGGTCCGGACCGGCAGCGTAAGGGCGTGGAGGTAGCCGTATTGCGGCGATCGGAGCACTTCCCGGTGTTTCCTGATTGTCTGAAAACCGCCACGATACCACCGCAGTCGTTGTCGCCACAGTGCCCGCCAACCGCTCGGTGCGATCGTCCAAACTGTCCCTGCACCGTGGCGAACGATCCATCCCGCCTTGAGCAGCTTGACCGTAATATCGAAATCCTCCGTGACAGTATCCGGATCGTACCCCCACACGTCTTCGAGCGCTGCGCGGCGGTACACTCCACAGCACCCCGGGACGACCGGAACGGCGCCGAATGCTGAATATGCCCGGCGATTCGTGTTCGATACGGCATACTCCAGCCGTTGGAGGGCGCCGATCACGGAAGTGTCGTTTATCGGGAGTACAGCCGCGCTGAGGGCGCCTACTTCCGGGTTCGCTTGCAATTGTCGTACCATACGCCCGATGGTCCTGGGTTCGGGACGGCTATCCGCGTCGACCGTCACAACTACCGGGTTCGTCGTACACTGAATCCCTAGATTGAGGGCGCGCGGCTTCCCGCCGTTTTTTCGCCTGATCACGCGCACGTTTCGATCGCGGAACTGTGCGGCTTCCTCGAAGGTCCCGTCGGTCGATCCGTCGTCAATGACAAGGATATTCATCTTCTCTTCGGGATAGGTCGTGTTCAGCACGGCCTCGATACAATCGCCGACCACGCCTTTCTCTTGGTAGGCGGGGATCAACACGTCGATCGGAGGCAACACGGCGCTTGACGATACCTCCTCAGTGGCGGCGGCCTGGTACAGGGAGAACGGCAACACGAACCAGACGTGGAACGTGAACAACAAAAGCGCCAGATAAAAGATGACTGTCAGTATCGAGGCGTTATCGGCCATCGCGCCAATGCCGATCGTGCCCAGCAACAGGGCGATCAGGAAAATCGTTATCCAGATCGGCCATGCGACGGCACGTCGAAAAACATCCCCCTCGGTGAGAATCGAAAGGGCGTAGGCGGTTCCCAGTGCCCAACAGCCGAGCCAGACGGCCGCCGCGGTGGGAATCGGTCCGTGTACTGAGAGGACGATCGCGGCGAGCACCCCGCCCACCACCCCGATCCACATCCAACCAGGTATGGGGATGGTCGGGACGAACCCGTGATCCCAGACTGCGGTAAAACGCCGCGATGCGACCAAGCCAGCCACGAAAAAGAGCGTGAGCAGGACGCCGGGGAGGTAGACATGCCATATTACCCCGCCCAGATCGTAGCGCGATATTGCCAACATGAGCACGCCGAATCCCAGCCAAATAGAAAACAACACCAGCGACCCACCCCGGACAGTCGCCGATCCGCGGGTCGCCACTCCCATGGATTAGGAGGTGGTTGGCAAGGAACCGAACACGTCGCCACACGCGGTACAGCAGTGGACCGTCGCGACCACTGGGTATGCGGTGTCAGTCGTGTCACCACATTTCGGACAAGCGTATAGATCACCAGAGGTGAGCTGTAAAAACCCGTCGAGGGCAGTGTGACCACATTTCGAATGTTCTCGGACGAGTACGGCAACGAACTCCTGACAGCCACACGACGGACAGGTGAGCCCACTACTCACGCCATGGTTGTCAGGAGAACCGCTGGGGCTCGCGTTCTCGCGGTCCGGGTGCGCCTCGGTCTGATCACGGGTGAGTTGATCGCTTGTGTCGCCCGTGGTCTGGGCCCGTGTAGGCTCGGCGGTTCTCCTAGTTGAATCGTCGAATCGTGCGAGATCGAGCTCTCGTGGCTCCCCATCAGGCGCCACCCAGAGGAGTTGCCCGTCGGTCGGCAGCCCGTGTCCGTCTCGTCGTGGTTCTTCCCCGGTCGTTGGGTCATCAGCCACCCGATCATGCTCCGGGATAGTTTCCTGACCCGACGGACTCATTGGACGGAAAAAGCGGGCGGGATATTTGATTATGGAGCGCGTTACGACTGGATTGCTGTGAAAGTCTCACCTGTGAAGAGGTGTATCAGATGGTGGCCTGCGGCGCTATTTTGGTCGCCGTGTTAACCGACACACACGTAACAAACACGGTTAGGAGCATTCCAGGGCCCCACGAACAAGGGTGATACTAACAATGGCGCTGGTTTCCCGAGAGGCGGCATGGAACGACGTGAATTGCTCGCAATTCTCGGGGGCGGGGGAGCTGCTGCTATCGGGGGTGGTGCGGTCTACTCGACATTGATACGTCCTGACGGGAGTCCGGCAGATCCGCCCTCCGTCGATTATGCAAGCCGCCGAGACGATCTGGACAACGGTGCAGGTGCCAGCGGCGATAGCGATCCATCCGAAGCGGACGACGCCATGGCCGAGATAGACGAAGACGACGGAGCCGAAGCCGAGGCAAACGATGACACGGACGAGGACGAGCAAACGAACGGGGACACGCGAGCGGGGGATTTCCTGCTCGGTGTTTCGCCCCGGCGGGGCGATTTCCGCGATCTCGATCCGTTCGAGACGTGGCTAGAGGAGCGCCATGCCATCATTGGGCTGTTTCTCGATATGGGCCAAACGGACGAGGAGATCGAGCAACTGGTCCACGGATCCTTCGAATCCGCCTGGGATCGGGGCGCCGTCCCACACATATTCTGGCAACCGTTTTTTCCGGACCGCGAATCGACCTCGGACGACATCCTCCAGGAAATCCACGAAGGGACGTGGGACGCGTATATAGAAAAATGGGCGACGGAAATCGCTGACTGGGCGACCGATCACAACGGGGCCGATCGGCGGTTGTACCTCAATCTGGCGCCGGAGTTCAACGGGGACTGGAGCCCGTGGAGCCCGGCAGTTGGAGACGACACGGAGGACGACTTTGTCGAGATGTGGCAACACGTCCACGACATCGTGACCGACGCCGGCCTCGAAGCCGATCACGTCCAGTGGGTCTGGACGCTCGACGATACCACGAGAGGGGTCGACCGGGAGGCGTGCTATCCGGGCGATGACGACGTCGACTGGCTGGCGATGCACGGATATAACTGGACGAATTGGGGTTCGTGGTCGTCCGCCCCGGACGTTTACGGTCGAACGCTCGACATCCTGGAACGCATTGCGGAGAAACCGATGGGGATAACCGAATTCGGCTGTTCGTCGGAAACCCAAGATGGGGGAAATGACCCCGAGCGCAAGGACGAATGGATTGCGGATGCCTACGAGTACGTCGAGGAGCGAGACGTGAAGATGACCCTCTGGTTTAATATCGATCGAGAAACGGACTGGTCGGTGTTTGATGCGGATCCGGGCCTCGACACGGTCGATATCGAGGAGGAAACGTACGAGGTGTATCCCGCGTACCACGCAGCGGTTACTGGGAATGCCGGGATCGGTAGCCACCCAGAGCATCCGCGGGTGCTCACCGACGAGGAGTTCTGGGGCGAGTTCTAGTCCCCGGGTATGACGTCTCCCCGCAGCGACGAACAGCTACTATCCGCCGATACCACCAAGAGTTTTTATCCCCTAAATCGCAGTGTTTCTCCCGACCGGCCGCCTCCAACCACAGCGCATTGCTGACTCGTCGACTGACCGCGCTGGTCACAATCCCGAATACGGAAGAGATGACCCTCGATCGGGACGAGTACCGCAGATTACCGGGGGCTCTCTGCGACCCCTACCACGGATCCTGCCAGCGGGTACAACCCCTTCTCGAAAAGTATCTGTTCGACGCGGTGCATGCCCACGGCTACCCTCCCGGGCGAAAATGGCACGTACTTATCCATCATCGCCACCGCCGGCGAGACCAGATAAAACCAATCGAGGTGAACCGTCTCAAACGACGACTCGAGGGTCCTCCGCAGCGTGAACGGATTGAGGGGGACCTCCGCATCGGACCGGTCGCGCGTCTCTAGGACGTGGCGGGCGGCGAAGGAAAGTGGATTATACAAGAGCGGGTCCGAGAAGATGAACACCCCACTGGACGCAAGAACCCGTCGCACCTCGCGCAAAATCGCGTGTTGCCAATCCGGTAGATGGTGCAGGCAGGTGGCGGCGACGATCACGTCGAAGGTGGCGTCGGCAAATGGCAACTCCTCCGCATCGGCCGTAATCAACTCGACGGCTTCTGTCGAGCCCTGGCGACCGCGGAGCATCTCTTCGGTCGAGATATCCACGCCAACTAGCTCACCCGATCGATTTGGGTGGCTGTAACGCCTGAGCGTCTCCGCCTCGCCGCATCCGATCGAGAGCACGTCCACGTCGGTCGAAAAGTGATCGAGGCACACTTGATCGAATCGCCCACCCTGCGCAGCGGCTCGAAGCGCCCGCCATGCGTCCGAATCGATCATCCCCGTGAGGCTTCTCCCCTCTCGGGAGCGCTCTCTGTAGCGGTCGATCTCTTCCTGTTTGAGGTCTTGGTGATCGGAGGACATGAGCGATTGTCGGTCGTATCAGGAACGGTCGGCGTTGTTCGCGACTACATTCCCATCCCCGTCGTCGAGATACCCACCACGGAGGGTGTTACCGACGACGACGTTCCGATCAGTCGCTAACTCGATCGGCTCCTCGCAATCACATCCAGTGACGCTAGCACTTCCTCGATCTCGACTGAATACAGCGGTCTCACCGCTTGGCCCGAGGGTACATCCAGTTATCGTGGCCGCCGTTCCGTCGGACACCCGAACCGCATGATTGCCGCCACGCGCATGACAGCCCGACAATGTGATTGAAAGATCGTTCGAGCCACCGAGATCAACGTTGGTTGGGGCGCTGTTATTTTCCCTGACAAATTGACACGTAGCGAACGTGATAGCACCCGTCGTACCGTTTTCGATGGTTACGACATTTTCCCCAGGGGTACCTTCGAACCGGCACCCCGAGATGGTGACCTCCAGTGGGTGGCCATCCGCGTCCCGTATCTTTAGCGCCTCCTCACTGGGGTCTCGAATCTGGACGTTCGATACATTCACCCCGACAGTTTCGCGGTTGCCGAGCATCATGCCGATGCCGCCACCTGTGATTACGCCGTTGCTGATATTGTGGCCGCGCCCTTCCACACGCACTGCACCGTTTCGCTCGGTCCCATCTTCGAGGAAGAACCCGTCGACGACGACGTTCGTCGCCTGATCGTCACCGATGTGAATAGCGTTGCCCCGCACGTTTTCGGCAGAGACGTCACGAAGCGTTACCCCCTCACATTTGTCGACGTCGAAGGCCTCACCGATACAGTTGCTGACGTGAATACGCTCGACGATGACCGACTTGGCGACGGTATCAGCGCCGATATCCACCATATCCTCCGACCAATCACCGTCATCCGTTCGCCCCCGATTGCCGTCAACCGACAGATCGGAGATCCGAACGTCCTCCACCCCGTCGATTACAATCGGTTGCTGGGGGAGACCGGCCGTATCGTCGACCCGAATGACAGTTCTGCTCCGACCGTACCCGGAGAGATACACACCGTCCCGGAGTTCTATCTCATGATCGTCGATCTCGTGGGTGAGTTCCCGAAAGGTCACGGAACCTCCTCCTTCCTCGCTAACGGCCTGGATCGCCTCGTTCAATTCGTCGACACTGACGGCGCCCAGGGTCCGCCTCTCGTTGATGGATTGTGTCTCGAGGCTCTCGCTGTGCACCGCCCCCATATCGAAGCCAACTGCTTGATCTTGGTCATCAATGACCACGAACCGTTCCGACTGCTCGTCGAATCTGATCTCAGCGTATTCAGTCATGATTTAATTCCGTAACACCTGTACGCGGGCCGGCGGGTCGAATCGGAGGTTCCCACCGGGCTCGAACCGGATCGCTTCGTACTCCGAACGGTCGTTTGCCACCACTGTTTCGTCGGCAGCCACCATCAGGCGGCCGTCGTCGTGGATCGGTGACCCGTCGTTGCGATCCACCAATGCTGTGACACCTACGTTCGCGTCTCCTCTCCCGAGGCGATCTCCCAGGGCAAATCCCAGGCCGCACGCGCCCGCCAGCGCGAGTAGCCCTCTCCGCGTTGCCAGTCGCATATTGGATTTCATAACAGGAAGATGGCATAGTTAATGGGAACCCCTTGGCAGCGACGGGGCCCATGATGTGTCTCATCAAACGAGGATGGATGTCGTCGGGCTAGGTCGCGTGATGGCAGGTAGAGGAGGCCGATTCGTGCAAATAGCGGGGTATTAACGCTTCAATAACACCTCGGCGTTGGTGTCGATGAGATCGCCGATCTCCTCGACCCGCCGATCTGGCCATTTGTCCGGGGTGCGGAATCCCGCAGCGGAGTAAACCGGCTGAAGGCCCGCCTCGGATAACCACGACGTCAGTTGCCGTTGCTTCTCGACGGGGACGTAGTTCGGGTGGGTCTCCATGAAAATCAGCAACGAGTCGTCGGCCCCGAGAATCGAACGCGCCCCCTCGAGAATTTCATACTCCGCACCCTGGACGTCCATGCGGATGACATCTACCGCCTCGGGCGCAATGCCCTGTTCGCGGATATACTCGTCCAAACTCACTTGGTCGACAGGTATCCGTTCACCCCGTGTTTCTTCGGCATGCGCGTGGACACCTTCACCTACGAGGTAATTTTGATTGCTAAATTGCCCGATTTCCAGTGTGGCCTCCCCAGTGGTATCGGCGACGGCCATTCGGCTCAATGTGAATCGATCCTCGAATCCGTTGAGTGCGATGTTGTCCTGCAGACGCTCGAAATTTTCCGGTGATGGTTCGAAGCCGTGGATGTCTGCCGCCTCCCCCAGGACGGATGCGGCCATCAACGCGAAGTAGCCGATGTGACCACCGACTTCGAGCACCGTCACCGGCCGGTTCGCGGTGGCGGAGATCGCCGCAAGTTCCGAACGATACTGTGCACTTGAATGCACTTCTCGCTCCCCATACGCGATCAGGTCGGTGTGAAGGCCGGGTTCACTCACGTTGACGACCATCTGATAGTCATGAACGTCGAGAAGTACTTCTTCGCCGTGTCGGTGCTGCAAATACGAGTTGTACACGTTCGTGTCGAGGATGATTTCGGTACTCAAGCCAATCGCCTGGGGGAGACGACCACGCCGGAGCGCCTGATACGGATTTGGACGCGGTTTGACCGGTAACGAGCGAACATAGCCCCCGGTATGGCGAGTCGCAGCACCCAATCCACGACTCCGGAGCAATCGCCAGAAAGTCGATGCCTTCGTGGAGACTGACGAGACGATCGTCATACCCGGTGATGGGGAGCATACGTCAAAATTAAGCGGGGCGAATCGACGAACCATCGCTTCTGACCGATGGGAATTGGTCCGATTCGGCTCGACTCATCGAATGTGTGCCGACCAGCAACCCGGCATCGGCCTGACGATGGAGGTTGGCCGACCAGGCAGACGTTCTGAAAAGCACGCCGCTGGTTCGTCGCAGTTACCTTCGCCAACTTCTCAATCCTGCGGCTGGGCCCGGCTACAGGGTGTGCGCAGCTACGAGTACAGTCAGCTACCAGCCCTTTTTCCTAGACGAGTTCCCTAGATCGTCCGCCACAGACGCCGTTTGATATGCTGCGCGACCGCGTCACGCGACCGGTTTGCGTCGATCTCGATCACGGTCGCGTCGTCGAATTCGAGTGAGTCGATGATCTTACATTTTTCTCGCTGTTGTTCGGCGTTTTCGTGCGGGCTCCGGCGGCTGGCCGTTTCAGGATCGACCAGCAGCTTGATCACGACATCCGGTGGATCATCGGCCGCGATCTCGAACGGTTTCCGCTCCCACGTTGCCAGCCACCGACGGAGTGGGTTCCAACTTTGCATCCATGAATCCAATTTCGGACCGTCGTTGATACCCATCACTTGGTTTTGCGGAAATCGGTCCGTGAGAACCACCGCGTTCCTGTTTCTCGCGCGGACCAGTCGGCGTAATTTCACCCGTTTGTCGTGGGCATCGACGAGATAGCTCGCCAGCCGGAACGGACGGCGAAGAACACCCTTTAGCACAGAGCCCGAATTGGGCGAACTGCTCTCCGCCTGGGAGGAAGAAGACCCACCTCGTTGTTTGACGTCCGCTTTTACACGCCGGAGGAGTCGCTTCGGGAGGGTGACCCCTGTGTCGCTCCCCATGTATATCTCGTACACCGTGAGGTCCGATGACAACCATTCCGCGACCATCGAAGACATGGTCGACTTGCCAGAACCGTCCGCCCCGATCACGGCGATAACCATTCCACCCGTTGCCGGGCCTCTGCGGACGTGGTACGGGAGATCATATGTTCGTGCGAGATGTCGTTTCACCTTCCGGATGATGGCTTGTTTTTGCTTGACATATCGTGCCATCCGCCCGTAGGTCTGGTACGGCTCGAGACGGTCACGGAGATATCCTCGATATGTCGCGAGCGCCGACGGTGAGAGATCCTGTTCAAGCAAGACCCGCACGTGGCCCATGGCCACCTGATCGAGTAGCTCACCGCTCAAGCAGACGACGTCATCGACACTCGTCCGGCTCCGCAACCATCGATACTCCCGCATGATATCGTCTGGCGGAAACGCCGACGAATCTTCGGATTGTTTGTCCCACCCACCGGATTTGAAGGCAGCCCGAACTAACAAGAGCACCAACTCGAAGGTAGGATCGATCGTGTACACCCCGGTTTCTTGGTCTTGCACGCGAGAGGAGAGAATATCCTCACCCCACGGGACCTGGTATTCTTTCAGGGCACTTCCCAAGACGAGCTGGTAGTGAGTATGGAGATGGATGAGAGACCCCGTCTCTCGGTCGAATCCCAGGTAATCGGTCATGGGTGGCCGGGAGTACCCCTCGGCCGTGGTGAAACGTTTGAACCCGTGATCGGCGAGGATGCGTTCCCATCGACGGTGGTGAGAACGATCGACGAGGACGTCTAAATCCGTCTCCCCTGCCAACCCTGCGTCGAGATGTTCGTTGCTTTTCCAGTGGCAGTACCTGACGTCGTTCTTGTCCAATGCTGAGAAGAGTGCCTCACTCGTCGTGAGCGGGTGGGGTGATTCAAGCAATGGGTCGTGTGACGCGAAATGAGTTTCGTCGGTCAGAGCGATCGACTCCCTGAACAACTTCGCCCCGGGTTGCCCGTCGTAAGTGGTGAAGTAACCGACCATGAAGACGGTTAGACAGAACGATTGCCCGAGTCACTGCCAGTGCCAGCCACTCCCGCTCGGGTTAACTAGTGAGAAACGTCGATCGAACGCCCACCGCGCGAGAACGGCCGAAGATGACAATCCCACGCTACGGGCAGAAGACCCACAATCACCGTGTTCCGGTTCATGTCCGCAGACAGTCGGGCTCATCAGCCCCGAACGCTCCGCCCGAGTCACGCCACCAACCAAGACAGCTCCAGAACCGGGGGAATGACGCCGATATGGCGCCGCAAGATGGACAGCAGCAACCTCGTGTGCGCGCTTACCGCCGTGGTCAACAGATGGCTTCGTTCTCGTCATCACCCAGGGACCGGGTCGGACCAGTCGTCAATGGTGCAGTCATAACCTTACAAACCACGTGCTGGCGACGCTTGAGGTGAATGAAAGGTGTTTGGGGGTCCGCATACGGTCCACACGTGCCGTCATTCCCTTCATTCCTCACTCCCATCAATGACAAGGGAGAGGAGTGACCGCACGGTCGAACACTGAAAACGTGACGTTTGTCCCTGATCAACGATCAGTTAGTGATTCCGGTTTTTGGAGGGGACATACAAGCCCAATCCCGATCCGATTCGGAAATCACGCTCGGTCGGTTCCAGCGTGTTGCTCGCATCAGAAGCGCGTCGCGGGAGGGGTGTCCAGGTCTGGTCGGTTGTGGGACGCTTATGAGAGAAGCCCACAACGGGCGCTGGATCTCTTGGGTGGACCGGGGCTGGTATGTTCGAGTCGATGGCCCACGCCGGGAAGCTCACGATGTGGTTTTCCAACCACGGATCCGAGTGCCGACGGCTTTGAGGCAGTATAACTATTGGCTGCACGGGCGCGGTTCGACAAATATCATGGACTCGAGTTCGACAGGAACTGACAACAGTGCCCACAAGAGGCATGAGTGATTTGGAATCAGGCGGGCCGTCGTGTCCGACCATTGAGTTCTTCGGCCCACCGGGCGCCGGTAAATCCACAGTGTACGAGGGGTTAGTGCATGATCCGCGGTTTTTTGACGGGCGTTACGAGTCGTTTGGGCGGATGTTTTCGAGCCGATCGCCGATGCCAGTGGCGATGATCTATCGGTGGCTACCTACCGCGCTTCGCAGGAGCTTCGACACGTTGGTCCTCAAACACCGGTACCGCCAACAGGCGCTTGCTTCGTTCGTCTGTGAGAATCCGAGATGTATCGAGGCAATCGCTAGCGCCATCGAATCAATGTCGTGGGGGCAGGCTAAATTCGCCCGGATGGCCCTCATCCGCGCGGCGAGTCAGCGGTTGTCCACCATGACAGTCCATCGTGAAGAATTCGCGTGCGTCGACGAGGGATTCGTACAACTTGTCGCCTCGATGGCATGGCGGCTATCCGATCACGGCGACCATCCAGACACCGTGTTCCGAGCCTGTCCGCCGGTTGATTACGTGGTATATCTCGACACGTGTGTGGAAACGTGTCTCGATCGTCAACGACGGCGAGGAAACGTTGTGGACGATGCGCAACCACAGCGGTCCGATCCGATGGAGACCCAACGTACTTGGCATCGCCTCTGTCGTACCATCGTTGAAGATATACCGAGCGGCACGGAAGTGATCCACGTGCGGAACGAAGGCGACCCCACGGAGGCGCTCGCGACCATCAAACGGAGTATCCTCAACTGACAGTCGAACGCACTTTCAACGGTGGCACGGTGCTTGAGTGATCTCCTCACTCCTCTGAAGGTCGGACAGTTCCTGTCCGAACCATCCCAAGAGCCCGACCAACTCGAATTCAGGCCAGTCACACTCGATAAGCTCCAGGTAACTTCGAGGTGGCACGTGGAATCCCCGGTCGGGACTCAGTTGTAACGTGTTATCGTCACAAGCGTGTCCGCCAGTGGGGATGGATCGTGTTGGGGCCGATTGACGCGGCGCGTATCGGGTTCGAACTCGGATACGCCCGCTGGCATGAATACAGGATGAAACAGCGTTACGGAGAGGCATGGCCGGACCCAAGACAGTTGCTGTACGTCGATCCCGCCGAGTTTGACTTCAAGATCGACCCATTCTTTTTTGGTGAAGTCCCCTCGCGGTTCAGCACGTACGTCAGGCCGGGAGACTGGGATCGCGATTCCGTCGATCCAACGCGGACGTTCCCCAGTGACTACCCCCGGGATGGCACCGAGAAACGGCTGGTGCCGATCGAGTCAATGGATCGGTATCAATCATTCATCGATCATTTTACCAATGGGGTACCCTGGCGGGACACGGCGTTGTACCATCGACGGATCGATGAAGGATTCCAAACACGCAGATACGACAGCGAGGAAGGGATGCTGGAGCATTTCGAACGACTCGATCGGTTGTACGAGTCACTGAAAACAGACGGCTACCTGACTCAGGAGGAGCTCGCAACATCAACGGTCGATACCCTTCGTGGGATGGGATGGTGGCACGAAATCATTGTCAACATCGGACGGGACGGCGAATTGGTTCTCGACGACGGTCGGAACCGGTTCTTGTTGGCAAAAATCCTCGGTCTCAACCCGATTCCCGTCCGCGTGTTGGTTCGACACGAAACCTGGTTTACATCCCTGTTGGAGACGAGGCAGACCGGCATCGATGACCGTGTGATTACGACACATCCGGACTACCCGACGCACGACGAGACCCAACACAGTCATCCGGACACGGCTTGAAAGAGCGCGTCGTACTGGTCGATGGTATTCTCGAGCGAGAAGTGCGTTCGGACGTACTCTCCAGCTCGCTCGCCGATCGCGTCCATCAACTCCGGGTCGTCGCTCAACTTGTGGAGGATGCAGCTCATCTCCGCTGTGTCCGCTGCGAGGAATCCAAGTTGTTCCGAGGCAAGGAGATCATTG
>SKQO01000088.1 GCA_007118975.1 Halobacteriales archaeon
GGACTCGTCGTCGAGGCCGTAGGCCATCGAGGCAGCCGTCGGCTCGTTGATGATTCGCTCGACATCGAAGCCGGCGATTTCACCGGCATCCTTGGTTGCCTGCCGTTGGCGATCGTTGAAATACGCCGGCACGGTGATGACGGCCTTCTCGACGTCGTGACCGAGATAGTCCTCCGCATCGCGCTTGATCTTTTGAAGGGTGATCGCCGAAATCTCCTGTGGGGTGTGTTCCTCCCCGTCGATCTCCACGGTGTAATCATCGTCGCCCATGTGACGTTTGATCGACGCCACGGTGCGCTCGGGGTTCTGCACGGCCTGGTTTTTGGCGGGTTTGCCGACCAGCCGTTCGCCGTCCTCGCTGAACGCCACGACCGACGGCGTGGTGCGGTCTCCCTCGGCGTTGACGATGATTTCGGGGTCGGCCCCTTCCATCACCGCGAACGCACTGTTCGTCGTCCCGAGGTCAATCCCGATTATCTTTTCACTTGTCATCTTTGCGGGAAATAGTCGGTTCTCCCGGTTAAATTTTGCTACCTGCAGAAAGTGGTCGATATGCTTGAATTTGAAGGAGTGGGCCGTTCTAGGGGCGATCGAGTGGTCTGAACTACAATGCAACCGATCGCCCGGTCACTCTTCGTCGTCAGTTCCCTCACTCACGGCCACCTGCGCCGACCGTAATACCGTCTCGTCCCGCTCGTATCCGACCTGGTAGACGTCGGCGATATCGCCTTCGGGTTCTTCGCTCGTGGTTCGCATCATCACCTCGTGGCGGGCAGGATCGACCGCGTCGCCGGGATCGGGTGAGATCTCGACAACACCCTCCGCGTCGAGCACCTGATCGAACCCGGCCAGCGTCATTTTCACCCCCTCCCGTAGCGCTTGCGCGTCTTCGGTTTCCTCGTCGATCGCCCGCTGGAGGTTGTCCCTGACGTCAAGAAATCGGCCGAGGAGGCGATCGATCGCTTCCTCCGCGCGTCGATCCTGTTCGCGCTGTTGGCGCTTCTTGAAGTTCTCAAAATCCGCGGCCTTCCGCTTTAACCGATCCGTAAGATCTTCGATCTCCTCCTCGGCGGCCTCGAGATCCGCTGCCAGCTCGTCCCGTTCCTCCTGTATTTCCTCGATGCGTTCCTGCAACGTCGCTGGGTCGGGCGTCTCCGCCGCACATTCGTCGGTTTCGCCCTCCGCTTCCTCCGACTCGGCCATGTCAGGATAAACGGCGAGAGCGGCAAAAAACCTTGAGAAACGCTAGTCGTCCCGATCGAGGACCAGTACGTCACGTTGGCGACTCTTTGGGACGACGGACCGTAGTTCCCCATTGATGTACAGCCCAACGCCGAGCGCGGTCGGCTTCTCGTGGAGTCGACAACTAACCACGAGATAGCCCCAGTCACCGTCCCACTCGATCTCCTGGTCCTCGCCAGCCCAGTATGCACGTGCCGCCGCCTCACGCAGTTCGATGACGTTTCTCGTCGCGTGAAAACCGAACGTCTGTATCGCGTTCGTCGTCGGCTTCCAGTGTCTCCCGCCAGTTCTCAACAGGGTGAGTCCGAGCCCCTCCACTGCGATCGGGGTCGGCGCTGTTCCGCGGAACGCCCAGATTTTACCTTTTCCCCGTTCCCAGAACGTGTACTCCCCAAACACCGATCGATCGATTCCGTAGCGATCGAAGAAAAATGACAGCACCTCCCGGCGAGTGGGCTGATCCTCGTGGGCCCGATCCACGGGATTGGCTGGTACCCGATCGAACCGGGTTCCCGGTTGGTCTGCCATCAGGCACCCACCCGCAACTTGGCACAAAAGAACCCGCCGGAGTCCGTCTCGTGTGGATAGAACCGCTGTGCTCGTTCCACCCGGGGGTCGAACTCGCTACCTTGCCAGCGTGTCACACCTGGCCGATGCTCGAGGGCGAGGTCCGCGCGTTCGATGGTGCAGTCTTCCGTCGCCAGTATTCGCGAGACGACCGCCTCGTTTTCCTCGGGGGCAAACGTACAGGTGCCATAGACTACGACACCACTGGGGACTGTCAGTTCCACGGCACGCCGCAACAGCCCCTCCTGCAGCGTCGCGAGGTGCTCGCGGCTCCCCTCACTCACGCCCTCTTGGACGTCGGGGTTTTTGCGGATCGTTCCTTCACCCGAGCACGGGGCATCGACGAGCACGCGATCGAATTGCTCGAAGTCGAACGGGCCGACCGAAAACACGCGACCGTCCTGTCTCGTGACCGCGAGGTTGGTGATGCCCAGTCGTTCGCCGTTGGTCCGGAGCGAGGCCAACCGGCCCAGGTTGACGTCGTTCGCGACGACGAGCCCGTCGCCATCCTGGCGGGCCGCGAGCTGGGTCGCTTTTCCGCCCGGGGCGGCGGCCATGTCCAAAATTCGGTCGCCCGGTTGCGGATCGAGGACAATGGCCGGGACCTGGGAGACTTCTTCCTGCCCGTGCATCCAGCCGAGGACGTACGGCCAGGAATTCCCCGGTTCGTCGGTGCTTACCTCCAAGACGTTCGGTGACCAGTCCCGCTGGGTCACCCGCACGTCGCTTGCCTCGAGGACGTTGATGACATCCCGGGGCGTTGCACGGAGCGTGTTCACGCGGACGACACTCGGGAGGGGCCGGTCACACGCATTCCGGAACGCCGTCGGGTCTTCGACGAGTTCCGCGTATCGGTCCGCCGGATGCATGGCTGGCTAACACGAACTCGACCTTTGTGCGTTTCCTTCTATCGCCGGCCGTCACTCGGCGGGCGCCGGATCGAGATCACCGGTTTCGATCATCGAGACCAGCGGGTTGTCCTCGATCTCGAGTGGCAGGTCGACCCGGCGGCGGCTGCGGACTGATTCCCACGCCCCGAAGATGAGCTCGGTTGCACGGAGTGCGTTCTCCGCGCGAAGGGTCGAGGGTTCGCCTCGCTCGACCGACCTGAGAACTTCGCGAAGTGCCCGTTCGATAAAGATGCTTCCATGCACGCCTTCCCCCTCGGTGTTGAGGACCGACCAGCCCGCGTCGCTATCACGGTTGATACGAAGGGACGGTCCATCGTCGACACCGATCTCGATCACCCCATCACTTCCGACGAGCCGGTGGTGTGCACTGACCAATGATGCGCCAGAGCCGGTGGCCGCCATGCCCTGCACCCCGGATTCGTACCGCCAGTGGGCGATCGCCTGGTTGGCGTTGTGCATCCCGAAGTAGACCTCCTTGGTCCGGTAATCCAGCCCGGCGAGGATCCACTCGGGGGCTGCCTCGTCGGCGAAATAGCCGCACAGATCGAACGAATGTGATCCGTAATCGTAGAGGTTACCGGCCCCGAACTGCACCTGCTCGAGTTCGCCGATCTCGCCTTCGTCGAGAAGCGCCTTGGCCTGCCGGAACGGTTTCCCGAACCGACGCTGGTGGTTGAACGTGAGCTGGACGCCGTTGTCCCGGCACGCTGCCGCCATTCGCTTGGCTGCCCCCCAGGTATCAGCCATGGGCTTTTCACAATGCACCGCCGTCAGATCGGCACCCGCGCAATCGACGACGATCGGTTCGTGAACGTCGGGCGGTGTACAGACACTCACCACATCGAGATCGGCCTCCGCAAGCATCGTTTCGTGGTCCGTATAGATGCCTGTTTCCGGAATCCCGTTGGCGTCAGCAAACGCCTCGCCGTGCTCGGGAACGATATCCGCGCAGGCGACGAGTTCACAGCCATCGATCGATCGGTAGGCGTCCGCGTGGCGGTAGGCCATGGCGTAGCCACCCGGTCCAGGGTCGTCCGGATCGGGGCCGGTCCCGACGAACCCGATGCGAAAAGGTCCCATGTGTGGCGATATCCGACGACGCCGGAGAGTAAGTTGTTGTGGTTTCCCGGCGGCTTAGGCTTCGTCGAACGGCGTCTCCCCGTCGACAAGGTGGTCGGCCACGGCATCGAGGTCGAGCGTGACGCCAAGGCCGGCACGCTCCGGTACGGTCATCCGTCCGTTCTCGATCAGGTCGTCTTCTTCGACGAGATCCTCCCACCAGCCCAGCTGATAGCTATGAAATTCCACTGCCAGCGCATTCGGAACCGTGGCACCGAGGTGTGCTGCCGCCATCGTTGCGATCGGCGACCCCACGTTGTGCATGGCGACCGGAATGTAGTAGAGGTCGGCGAGATGCGCGATTTTCTGGGTTTCTCGCATCCCACCGACTTTCGGCAGGTCAGGGGCGACGATGTCCACCGCCTGTTCTTCCAGCAGCCGCCGCTGGCCGTGGGTCCGGTACACGTTCTCCCCCACGGTGACGGGCGTAGTGGTCGACTGCGTGACCTCCTTTTGGACGTCGTGATTCTCCGGCGGGATCGGGTCCTCGATCCACCAAACGTCGAGGTCCTCGACCGCGGCCAGGAGTCGTTTGGCCGAGCCGCCGGTGTAGGACCAGTGACAATCGAACGCCACGTCCGCACGATCACCGACTGCCTCACAGACTGCCCGGACGATCTCGACCTTGTGGCCGATCGATGGTCCGCGCATGTGTCGGTTCGCGCGATCCACCTCGTGGCCGGACGGCACGTCGAGGTCGAACTTCAAGGCATCGTATCCGAGTTCCTCCACGACTCGCTCCGCCTCGGCCGCATTCGAGGCAGGTTCGGCCTCGTCGCCAGCGTGACAGTCACAGTAGATCCGCACCTCGTCCCGGTACTTACCACCAAGGAGTTGGTACGCCGGCACGTCCAGCAGTTTGCCCGCGATGTCGTGGAGTGCGATCTCGATCCCGGAGATCCCGGAGACGACCTTGCCTGCAATCGACCCCTCGCCGGACATTTTCTGGATCAGATGTTCGTACAAGCGGTCGATGTCGAGGGGGTTTTCCCCCACGAGAAAGGGCGTCATCCGTTCGATGATCTCCGCGGTGCCACCGCCCCAGTAGGATTCACCAGTCCCCACGACCCCCGCGTCGGTGTACACCCGTACCAGGACCCACGGATAGTTACCGTCGACCACCGCGGTCTGAATATCCGTGATCTCGACGTCCCGATCCCCGCGATCGGCAGATAGCCCCATCGTCTCGGCCGACAGGTCACGCATCGTGTACTCCGCGTTGGGATCCCGTAACGCCCGATAATCAACCATATCTCGGAGTCCTCCCGGCGAGCGAATTAATGGTTCGGGTGTCCTTACTCCAGCAGGCCTTTCATGTATCCGATCGCGAAATACCGGCCACCATCCGTGTATCCGGGCATGGCGTCGTCTCGCTCCGCCTCGCCGGCCAGTCTCGGGACGTGATCCGGGCGAATGGGTCCGTCGAAGCCGATGTGCTTGTACGCGTCGATCGCGGCCTGCATGTCCGTCGGGCCGTCGTCGTGCCAGGTCTCATCGAACTGTTCTGGGCCCCCGCGCACGTCCCGGAAGTGGACGAAATGGATGCGGTCACCGAACTGGCTGATGGTCGATGGAATGTCCGCACCCATCGCGGCAAAGTTCCCCTGGCAGAACGTGACACCGTGGCGTGGGCTTTCGTGGAGGGAGAGGATCCGCTCGTACTGGTCGACCGAGGTGACGATCCGCGGCATGCCCCGGATCGGCGAGATCGGCGGGTCGTCCGGATGTAGTGCGAGGTCGACGCCCGCGTCCTCGGCCACCGGCACGACCTCGTCCAGGAAATACTGGAGGTTCTCCCACAGTTCAGCCTCGGTAATCCCGGCCGCTGGATGGTCGCCCCCTCGCTGCATGACGGCATGGTCGTATCCGGTCACCGTCGACCCTCCTCGATCGGGCTTGGCATCGGAAGTGCGCAAGACGCCCAGCGGCAGTTCGGTCCAGACCCAGCAGTAACAGCCGATGTCCAAACGTCCCATGTTCCGGAGCATCGTTTTGACCGTCTGTATCTCCTCGTCTCGACCCGGTCGGCCGAGAACGGTCTCCTGCATCGGCGGTCGATCCTCGACGACATCTAACGAGAAGCCGTGGTCGGCAAAGCGCGTCTTGGCGCGCGCCAGCGTGTCAAAATTCCACCACTCGTCCTCGCCATAAAACCGAACGACGGCGGTGTCGAGACCAAGTTGTTTCGCCATTCGCCAACGGCTATCCGGTCGCGGCGGCATCATCACGGACAAGTCCATTGGCTGAACATCCTTCGGCCCCTTGTAAAACATTACCCGCTCCCGCAGCACCGATCGCCACCTCTTTGGCTCGCGGACGGGATTCCGATGCATGACTCACTTTGCCGACCGCGTCGAACGCGTCTCGATCAGCGGTATCCGCGAGGTGTTTGAGGCCGCCGGGGAGGACGCCATCAACCTGGGGCTCGGCCAGCCTGACTTCCCTACGCCGTCGCACGTCCGGAAAGCGGCCCACGAGGCGATCGACTCCGGGATCGTCGATGGGTATACGTCGAACAAAGGGACAGCGTCGTTGCGGACCGCGATCGCCGACCGATACGAGGCCGACTACGGACGGTCGGTCGATCCAGAGCGGATCATCGCCACCTCGGGCGGGAGCGAGGCACTTCATCTGGCGATCCAGGCACACGTCGGCCCGGGGGAGGAAGTCATCTTTCCGGATCCCGGCTTCGTGTCCTACGATGCACTGACCCGCCTCGCAGACGGAGTCCCTCGACCGGTGGGCCTCCGGGAAGACCGCACCATGTCCCCCGACGCCGTCGAGAATGCGATCACCGACCAAACCGCCGCATTCGTCGTCAACAGCCCGGCAAACCCGACGGGCGCCGTGCAGTCGAAAGCAGACATGCGGGCGTTTGCCCGCATCGCCGAGGAGTATGACCTGCTTTGCATCTCCGATGAAGTATACGAACATATCGTCTTCGAAGGCGAGCACCACTCGCCGGCCGATTTCACCACGAGTGACAACGTGATCGTCATCAGCGCTTGCTCGAAGACCTACTCCATGACGGGTTGGCGGCTGGGCTGGGTGATCGCCAGCGAGCCTCGGATCGAACGGATGCTCCGCCTGCATCAGTACGCCCAGGCGTGTGCCAGCGCCCCGGCACAGTATGCTGCCGAGGCCGCACTCCGCGGGCCCCGGGACTGCGTCGAGGACATGGTTGCTACCTTCGAAGAACGACGATCGCTGGTGCTGGATGGACTTGCCGATGCGGGCCTCTCGACACCGAAACCGCGGGGTGCATTTTACGTGATGCCGGCGGTACCCGATGGATGGACGGAGGCCGTCATCGACGCGGGAGTGATTGTGGTACCCGGGGAAGCCTTCGGTGACCGCGGGGCCGGGACGGCACGACTATCGTATGCCACTGGGTCGGACGAGTTGACGGCGGCGCTCGAGATCATCCAGGACGTGACCGGCTCTCTCCGGTGACCGGACCGCCCGTCCCTCTTCCATACACCGTTTTGCGTCAATCGGGTCCCTGTAGAGTGATCGGTGTCGGGATCGGGCTTCTGCAATGACTTTCGCTAACGGATCCGCGCGCTTTCTGACCGTATCATCGGAAACAGGTGTCGCCGGAGCATCTCGCGGAATTCGTCCGGAGTAGTGTTTCTGAATTCTCGCCGAGATGATATGGGGCTGTGACTCATGTCTTCATTTCCGAACCGACGCTCACGTGGCCGTACTCACGATTTTGATGACGTCCCCCTCAGTCAGTTCGTGTTGATCGCTGATCCGACGGTTACTCCGTGCATCGACGGCATGCAGATAGCCCTCGCCGATGTCAGTATGGATCTCGAAGGCAAGGTCACGGGGGGTCGATCCGGTCGGTACGAGGACGGCATCCGGGAGCATGTTGCCGTCTGCGTCCGTCCACCTGGTCTCGTTTTCGACGGGGTAGACCGTAATGTGATCGAGCAGTTCATAGACCGCCGTGTTCAGCGACGTCTGGACCCCCGTGCCCCCGTGTTTGGTCATCGTATCGCGGATCCGCTCGAGCCCCGCAGCCTGTTCATCCGTGAGGTCGCCGACGATCGAGAAGTCATCATCGCCAGGGTCATACGAGATCGCGCCACGCTCGACGGCACGGCGGAGGGCAAGCTCTCCCGCCGCGGTCGTCGGAACTGCCGAATCGTCCGCGGTCAGCACGGCTTCCAGCAGATCTTCGGGCGCGAGATCGGCCTTGTTCGCGGCGACGACGATCGGTTTGCTTTGCGCCCGCAATCCTTCCGCGAGCGCCCGCCGGTGGTCGTCTTCCCACGCGATGGGATCCGCCGGATACTCCAGGGTTCGAAGAACCGCCGTTACCGCCGCCGCGTCACCGCCGAATCCGGTACAAACCTCCAGTAACGTCTCTTCGAGGTCGAAGTCCGGAGCGCGCGACCGACGGGTCACTCCCTCCCAGTTCCGATCGAGGATGTCCTGAAACCACGCGTCCAGCTCCGATTCGATGAAGACGATCTCCTCGGTCGGATCCGCCGAGCCGATGTCGACTGGTTCTCCCTCCGCGTTGGTCGCGCCCGCCGCGTCAATCACGTTCACGATTGCGTCCGCGTCGGTCAGGGCATCGAGGAACTGGTTGCCCAAGCCGCGACCTTCGTGTGCACCCGGAACGAGTCCGGCGACGTCCACGAGTTCCACGGGCACGTATCGTTTACCGTCGAAACAGCGGTCGTTGCCACACCGCTCGTCCCGATCTCTGCAGGGGCACTTCGTCCGCACGGCAGTCACGCCACGGTTCGGGTCGATGGTGGTGAACGGGTAGTTCCCGACCTCGGCGTCCGCTTCGGTGGCGGCTGAGAAGAACGTCGATTTCCCGGCGTTTGGTTTCCCGGCCAGGGCGACCGTCAGCATTGGTGGCGATTGCGTCTCCCGGGCGAACTGCCTTTCGAATGTCCACGCGGCGAGTCGCTATGTCGTGAAGGCAAGCATCACTTCGTCGACTGCCTCCCCGTCGATCCGGTAGTGACCGGCCCGGACGGCCTCCACCTCCCAGTCGCGGGCCTGCAGGAACTCGATCGCGGACGTATTGGTCACGGGCAGGCTCTGATAGAGACGTTCGAATCCGTGTTCGCGTGCCCATTCGATGGCTCGTTCCAGGAGCCGGGTGCCGATGCCTTCCCCACGGTAGGCCTCCAGCACGCCGACGGTCAGTTCCGCGGTATGTGCGAGTTTTTCGAGTTCGTTCCCGCGCA
>SKQO01000122.1 GCA_007118975.1 Halobacteriales archaeon
CGCGCTCCCTGACGTCCCGCCGATCCAGCCGACGCCGCTGGGTGACGAAATCGGCCTCTACGGTGCGCTGGCCGCCCCCGATCGGACAGGACAGACGAATGTCCGTCCGCTCGCCGACTGACACTCAATTCGAGCCGGTCCTCGAGTACGCGGGACGGAGAGGTGTCGAGGCCGTCGTGATCGCGTTCGTCTCGCAACTCAATCGGACGCCCTTCGAACGCGGGTGACCGGCCGAAGACGCTAGTTCGAGTCCTGGGTGATGTGGTCGATATCGTCCAGCAGCAGGATCGTCCACGCCGCGTAGTCCTTGGGGGCATTCCAGATCACCCCGAAGACGCCGTCGAAGCCCCGTAGGCGCACTTCTGGTCGCCGGCGAGTTTGACAGGCAACTCGTTGGCGGGGATGAACAGCGTCCGACACTCCTTGACATTCACGTACTCGACGGTGACGGCGTGGTGGCGGGCGGCGAATTCTCGCCAGATGCGTCACGTCGTCAACGTCTTCTCGGTGCCGGGCAGGCCGTAAATCGAGACCGTTGTCGGGAGGTAGCCCTCCTGGACGCCGTTGCAAATTTCGCGAGCTGGCGTTCCTGGGGCTCGTACGAAACAATCTCGTTGGAGTCGGTGAGCGGATCGAGCGCACTTTTCTCCGCGAAGACGCTGTTGTCGGATGCCGTATCGGCGAAGAGGCCGTCTTAGTCTGTCGAGGGTTTGTTTTGTCAGATAGCCGCTCCCGCTCTAGCGGAACTACGAGTGTATACAAGATCGGCTGGCGTGAGTACGGAATATCCCCTCGAGGCGAGAGGCCGAATCTGGCGCGGACTCAGTCGCCATTCCCGACTGGCCACCGATCGCGTGCGGCCAGCCTACCGTTCGTGTGGTTCGTACCGCGACTGTGCATACCAGACGATCGCGGCCGCGGCTCCGGTGATGGCCGCGGGCCAGCGGTCGCTACTCAGATAGAGATTCGGTGTCGGCGGGGCGTACTGCGTGAGCGGCCAGAACACTGAGAAGGAGTGTCCCGACGGAGAGATAAGCAGTAAATCGCACTGTCTAGATGAGGGTTTGAGGAATGAGTAGGTGGTGGCGAGAAGTGTCCATGCAACTCGCCAACCTGCTCAGAGAAACCTTAGACGTGGACTGTGATGAGGTTTGGGAGAACGAGCGCACCCCGACACCCGTCAGGGTGTTCGGGGTGCGACTGCATTCGATGGGATTGTCGGTCCGAGAGGTCGTCGCAGTCTTCGATTTACTGGGTATTGACCGCTCTCACGGTGCAATTTGGAACTGGACGCACACACTCTCCGAGGCGCAGAACGACCCGCCGACGGTTCAGCCGTCCCGGGTCGCGGTCGACGAGAAACAGATCGAGGTTGACGGCGAGGAAAAGTGGTTGTACGCCGCGATCGACACAGAATCGAAGCTCCTGCTCGAAATCGACGTCTTCGGCCGCCGCGGGACTGACCCCGCGGCGGCGTTTCTGCATCGACTCACCGAGAAACACGAAATCGACGAGACAGCGTTTCTTGTCGATGCAGGCGGCTATCTGACTGCCCTCGCGCGCCACGACTTGAGCGGGCAGCTCGACTATAGCGACCGAAACTACGTCGAAAAGTGGTTTCAGACCGTCTCGATGCGGATTGACCGCTTTCACTCCTTCTGGCAGGGGAGTCCAGCGAGCGCAAGACGCTGGCTGAGGCGCTTCAGACACCATTACAACCATGATCGACCGAATCAAGCGCTAAACGGCCGAACGCCAGCCGAGGAGGTGCTCAACTAGACAATGCCCACAGTGCCGTTTTTCCTTACGACTACAACAATATCTCAGGAAAGAGCAGACGAACTGGAGCAGCGCAAATCCATTTAGAACGACAACTAAGTGATGAAAATATGACCTTGTGAAAATAACGATAACCAGCAGTACCGACCATCTCATGTTCCAACGCGATCACGAATCCTCGCTCTTCAGGCTGAGGAGACTGTCAAGAGTCGAGAGAAAGCTCGTCGGCGATCTCATACGCACGCTTGACGATATCTTTGATCCAGATGTACTCGTACGTGCTATTCCGACCGAGGGTGAATAGGTTCTCGTACGATGAGAGTTGGGACTGGAGTCGCTCGAATGTCTCGAGGTCCTCGGCACGCGGTAGCGGGTACGCCCGTGGGGCTCGCCGAACCTCTGCAGCAATCACTTCGATGTCGATTCCTTGCGCTTCGAGGAACTCCTCAAGGTAGTGTTCGAACCATTCGTCTGGATGTGTCCAGCGGTCGTCGCCTGTGAAACAGGGGAACTCCGCCGTCAGGATGTACTCATTGTCCGGGAGCGACTGCGGGGTGAATCCATAATCGGTGAGCCGAGTGAACGCGTAGTCGTTCGGAAAGTACCCCCAGTCAACGTGTGATGGAAACGGACGTTCGTCGGCCACAACGTGGACGCCAAGGATAACCATGCTCCGGTACCGCAGTTGGTCGCCCTCGCCGACTAAGAGGCTCGGGTCGATGGTGCTCACGTAGGTGTCTCCCGTGACAACGTCGCCGCTTTCGGTTCGGACACCCTCGACTTGATCGCCATCGGTGATCAGTCCCGTTGCCCCTTCGAAAACGACCTTGCAGTCAGTTATCATTTCGGAAAGCACGTCCGCGTACGTCGCTTCTGGGTAGTAGGCCCCGTCGCCGAAAAAATCACGTTCCGACTCGGGGAAGTTGATCTTGAAGTCGAACCAGTCGCCGACAATGTGTTCGGGCTGGATTCCCCAGTGTTTCTCGGTGTAACTGCGATAGTACCGCTCATAGAGCGTCGGGCCGACCTGGTCGAGTACATACTCCTCGAAGTTGTCGGCGTCAGAGTGACCGGGTGTCGACGCAACCTCCTCTCGGATTTCCTCGGCGTCGGCCCATCGGTCGATGTTCTCTTCGGTCACGGGGTAGTGGTGGGGGTCATCCAGCCTCCCCTCTGGGTAGGTCGCGGCATAGAAGTCGTGGTGGGTCAAGTCGGTGAGCTGTGAGAAGAGTTCGCCTACTTCAGGCTCGGTTTCCTCATCGAAGAACAGCAGGTGTGGGGCAGAGTCGCAGTAGTAGCCGCTGTCGAACTCAATCTCACGGAGGAGCCCGCCGATCTCTCCTTTCTCGAGGAGAGTCACGTTCATCCCGCGCTGCTCGAGGAGATATGCGAGCGAGCAGCCGGCGACACCGCCACCGATGATGACCGTGTCCCTATGTGACATAGATGTTGACACGTATCCACGGGGTAGTAATGGTTCGGAAAATCCTATTCGTCTTCGCCACTTGCCGTCTGAGAGCTGAGTCGGACTCGGGGTGAAACGCCCTCGTATGGGCGTCGACGGAGCCGTCACGTGTTTTGTGCTGGTTGATGTTGATTTTGGAACTTGTGACTGCAATCACATCAATATCTGCACAACTTATTAGGTATGCCTCACAACGACTGCCATGGCCAGCATCTTCATTACTGGCATTGGCGGGTTTCTAGGAAGTCATCTCGCGGATTGGTTTCTCGAACACGGGCACGAGGTGGCGGGCAATGACACTCTTGTAGGCGGCTATATGGAGAACGTCCCTGACGGGGCAACGTTCCATCGCGTCGATTGCACCGACGTCGAGGCAATGAAAGCAGCGGTCGAGGGGGCCGATGTCGTCTACCACACAGCGGCGCTCTCCTATGAGGGAGCGAGCGTGTTCAGTCCCGCAGTCGTCACCGAGAGTATTTATCAAGCGACGTCAGCGACCCTTGCCGCGGCGGCAGCTGCGGGGGTTGACCGATTCATCTACTGCTCGAGTATGTCGCGCTATGGCGAGAACGATCTCCCGTTTACCGAGGGCATGGAGCCGAATCCACAAGATCCGTATGCGGCCAGCAAGGTAGCTGCTGAGGAACTGACGAAAGTGATGGCCGACAGTCACGGCTTCGAATACGTGATCGTCGTCCCGCACAACATCTTCGGCCCGCGACAGCGCTACGATGATCCCTACCGGAATGTCGGCGCGATCTTCATCAACCGGATGCTCCAGGGGAAACAGCCGATCATCTACGGCGATGGCGAGCAAAAGCGATGTTTCTCCTACGTCGCCGACGTCGTTCGCCCGCTATCGAAACTCGCTTTCCGAGAAGACGTTTGTGCCGAGACGATCAACGTCGGGCCTGATGACGAGTTCGTGACGATCAACACGCTGGCGGAGATAATTGCCGACATAATCGATTTCGACCTGGATCCCGTCTACGTCCGTGATCGTCCCCGTGAGGTGAAACTCGCAAACTGCTCGGCCAACAAGGCGCGTGAGTTGCTCGGGTACCACCCACAGTACACCCTACGGGACGGACTCGTCGAGATGGTCGACTGGATCGACGAGCGCGGAACCAGGGAGTTCGACTACCACCTGGATCTCGAAATCGTCACTGAAGAGACGCCCGAGACGTGGAAGAACCAGTTAATATGAGCGAAGCGAACGTACTCTGGTCTCAGAGTCCAGGGGGACCGAGGCGCAACCGGGAACAAACTCACGTCGGCCGACCAGCAGAAACGGGCGTGTACACGGGGGGATCCGGGCAGTTCGACGGGCGGTCACCAAAGGTCGCCGGGGAACGAACCCCGCTGGAGGCACGCTCGTGAGAAATGTCGTTTTGCTCTGTTTCGATACCGTTCGCAAGGACTATTTCGACGAGTTCGCGCCTCGACTGACCGAACGGGCCGACACGGTCTACCACCAGTGTCGCGCCGCCAGCGGCTGGAGCGTGCCGAGCCATGCGAGTATGTTCACCGGAGAACTCCCGCACGTCCACGGCGTTCACACCCATGCACGAGACTTTACCCAGATCGATCCGCTGGAGACGTTCCTCGCCGACTTGCCTGAACACGCCCGAATTGGCGTCAGTGCGAACGCCTATGCGAGCCGGTATTACGGGTTCGATTCGTTCTTCGATACGTTTGTCCAAGTCCCCCACGCAGACGCCTTCCAGTTCGATCACGCACTCTCCCCCAAGGATCCCGACCTCTGGGAGGTTGGGTACCGCGAGTACGTCAGATGCGCGCTTCAGAACCCTCGGCCGATTCGCAGCCTCGCCAACGGTGTGCTGGCGAAAGTGAATCCGTACGACCTCCTCTTTTCCGGCCGGCCATGGCCTGAACCCCAGGACAAGGGCACAAAAAAGGCGCTCTCGGAAGCAACATCCAGGATAGTCTCCGCAGAGTGTCCCGACCGCCCGGTGTTCGCCTTTCTCAATCTGATGGAGGCCCACATGCCAATGTACCATCACCGTGAGATGAATCGCGACCTCCATTCAGTGCCAAATTCGTGGACATCGAAAGATGGGCCGTCAGCCAAAGACGTCAACCGTCATCCGGCGCAGTATCACGAGTACGTCCGAAACTACGAGCAACTGTACTCGGCGTCGATCGAATATCTCGACAGAGTGGTCGACGCGTGGATCGACGAAATCCAGCAGCAAACCGAACATCCGACCACCATCGTCATCACCGCAGATCACGGAGAAAACCTTGGATCGGCGGCCAACGAGGATCGCTTCGAGCACCACTCGAGTCTCAGCGAGGCGATCCTACATGTGCCGCTCGTTCTCGTCAATCCTCCCGATGGGTATCCCGATACAGAGACGAAACTGGTCAGCCACCTCGAACTCGGGGAGTTGCTCGTGAGCCTCGCTCGCGGCGAGGAGCACTCGTTCGGCGATGAACCGATACCCGCCGAGGTGATCGGCCACACGGGCGAGAACCCAGGGGGTGCCTACTGGGATCGACTGATCAGGTGTGTGTATGCCGATCAACGGAAGATCCGCTGGGATAGCCTCGGTACAACAGCCGTGTTCGATCTCATTCTCGACACCGAGACTCGAGCCATCCGAACGACCGCCAACGCGCTGGATGGGTTTCCCGCCGAAGATACCTCGCTTTTCGAGGTAGATATTCTCGCGACGAAACGGAGGGCACTCGCATGTGAACCAGACACTGATGAGCACGTAGTTGAGGGGGAACAGAAGCGACAGCTTGCCCAGCTCGGTTATTTGTGACGGAGTCAACTTGCCGGCCTCACGTTCACATTCTTCTCCCTGGGGAGACAGAAACGGTCGCAGAGTTTCGGCGCTGGTTGCAGAGTCAACCCCACAGAGCCCTCCCTCTCGCCACGATCGAAGGGGTGAGTTGGACGTCCAACGAAAACGGCTATATTGGTGTCAACAAATAGCAAACTAATTCATGGCTCCGAACCTCCTCGATCGGGCGCGATATAAGTATCGCAAAGACGGCGCACTGGGGTTACTCCGCGCCAGTGCAAAGGAGCCCTTCCGCCGACGGCGCCTAATTGACGGGGACGACGTGTATGCCCATGCGTCCACCGTCGTTCGAGTGACAGACGGTGCCGAGTCGGAAATCCAGTACGATGGTCGGCACGAGCGCCCACACCCCGCTTTCATACAGGCCGTCGACGGGCAGGCAACCGCCACCCCCCGGGACGTGTGTGAGTTTCGGGATGCGATCCTGATGGGGTCCGAGCCGATCATCAGCCTCGACGGGAAGTTCATCCCACCATCGGCAATCGGGACGGCACAAGCCCGCCAAGATGGGTGGAAAGAACGCGAGACCTTCACCGCGAACGTCCCACTCACGGATGCGGTTCTGGGGTCGTACGCCCGACCCCGCCCCACCTCAAAGATTGAGACAGGTTTCTTGCTCACAGGGTTTTTTACTGGATTCGGTCACTGGACGTTCGAAGTTCTCCCGAAACTCCGCGCCTACGAGGCCTACACAGCGAAAACAGGTGAAGAGCCGACGATTCTCACCAGGGGAGAGTTGACTTCCTGGCAGCGAGACTCTCTGGCGCTGCTGGGATATCCCCCCGAATCGATCCGACAGACGGGGAGCGAACTGGTACACGTCCAGCGGTTGCTGGTCCCATCACATCGCTTCCTGACGTGGAGTCAGATACCCACGTACCCATCCACACGTGACCTCCGGTGGGTTCGCGAGCAGATAACACAGAACGTCTCCCCCGGGTCGGAGTTCTTTGGTGACCGAATCTTCATCTCCAGGTCGGATGCTCCACGGCGGCACGTCTGGAACCGGCGTGAGGTTCTCAAGGTTCTCGAGGAGTACGATTTCGAGGTCTACGAACCCGGCCGGTTGTCGTTTGCCGACCAGGTTCGTCTCTTCTCAAGTCCGGAAATCGTTGTCGGTCCTTATGGAGCCGGCCTCTCAAACGTTATCTTCGCCGAAGACCCGACGCTCGTCGAACTGGTTCTCGACGCCGACCAGAACATCCACCACTACGTCCTGGCGAATTTACTGGATATCGACTACGAGTTCGTCCCCTCTCTCCCCCGCAGCGAATCAGACGTCGAACTCCGACATCGCGATCTTAAGGTCGATACGGAAACCATGCGCGAGGTGCTGGAGTCGATTTGTAGAGCGTCCGGATGAGAGTTACATGGAGATATCGAACACGCCGGCGTCTATCTCTGCTACGAACAGGCGCTTCCTGATGACGATCCTGAAGGCCTCGCGCGCTGTCGAAGTGATTATTGAACAGTACGGGACCGACGGCGTCGCCGAGCAGCTCGTCGACCTAAGCGAGTGGTACCTCTGGCTGCACGAGTGATGGCGGCTCCCGAACGTCGGGTTTCTGTCGTGTGCGTGGCCAGAGCGCTGCGATCAGCGCTCCCGACGACCCCGGCCGATCGAACCCGTTCTTCTCACTTGGTACCCAACAGTGGTTGCAGGCTGTTCGACTCCGACGACCGACGGACGTCTTGCTCCTCGAAGCACTCGCAGAACGGCGCCGGAACGTCCCGCCGAACCTGCCCCATCTCACGGGCACGAGCCGGAAGAACAGCAACACTGGCCTCCCGGTCCTCGCGCGGGACGGCCTCATCGAGAGGGTCGGACCCGTCGAGCACTTCGTGATCGGCGAGGCGGCGTTGGCCCACCGGGATCGGTACGGCGAGGTCGAGGACGTCCGGGACCCCCTCCGGATAAGCGTACAGTTCGATCGCTCGGTGCAGCCCTGATCTGTGAGCGGGTGATGAGATCGTACTTTTTTCTGACCAACTTACTGTAAATCATTTCACTATGTCTGCGGGGACGGGGCGAGCAGTTATGGTTGAGCAACCGATATCTTGAAATACAATAATATCTGACACGAATAGCGATGGTGATGTTAATGACGCTGCTGACAATCCACCGAGCCGTGACGATGAGGATGGCGCCCCATGGTACACGCTAATCGCACAAGGAGCCAACGAGGACGACTTACATGGTTCGCTGACTGCCGTCCTTGAGCAAAGCGTGGAACTGCATCATAAGCGAGATTTTGGTACCAATGCGCCGGATGTAGAGAAAGTGGCTCAAAGTATGATAGATTCTCAGGACATTCGTATCAATGTTCGAGGAGCACACATATGGTTGATCAATCGGAACAGCCACGCTCCAGATGACCTGGTTGATGAAGCCATCACGGATGCATCTTCGGACGGAGTCAACATTGTAATCATACATTCCATCGCAACGCTCGGAACGAAAATATATCAGATCAAGAATCGAATTGATCGGATCTTAGGAGCTGACATGGAACTCCATATTGTCCACAACGAGACCACGATCGCTCCGAGCGAACAGGAAACAATCACTGGAGAGTTGGAGTCGATGGATCGAATCGCTCTCAAATTGTACCGAAGGAAGGTGCACCGTGACCTGGTGCGCGAACTCAATGAAGATAAAAATAAACACTGCGGACGGCCGGGACTCGGATTCACCATGGATGACCGCCAACGAGTCAAAGGACCAGACTTCAAAATAGTACGCACAGTCCTGAAACGCGTCATGCTGGATGATGCACATTCAGGTTCGCTGAATAAGGGGGAAGCGGCCAAAGAACTCGGTTGCTCGCGACGGACGATCGATCGCGCACTTCAACGACCACACCTCTATGAACTCCCCGAAGAATTGTGAAACGTAG
>SKQO01000074.1 GCA_007118975.1 Halobacteriales archaeon
GCGCGGATGGTTCGGCCGGCCCTGTCCGTCGACTCGCGGGCCATCGATCCGGTTGTAGGCCGGCAGCACGTCCGCCGTGATGCCCCCCGCCGACATTCGGTCCCCGTATCGTACCCGTCTCACATCGTACGGAAGCGACTCCGGGGTCGATAGTTCCCGCGAGCGTCCGACACTCGCGCGATTCGCATCGACACCGTCGTAGACGAGAATCGTGGCATCGTCGCTCGCGACACGTCGAACCCCGTCATCGTCGTAATGGTGGTCATGTGTCACCAGAACAATATCTCCATCCCGGGGCTCGTAACTCGGCCCCTCGGGGTGTGGAACACCGCCATACTGTGCTGCCCATGTGCCATCCAGCGTCCCGTAGCGCCCGGGGTCGGTGTAGACAGTGGGCCCATCTTCGACCTCGACTCGCAGGCACGCATACCCGAGCCAGCTCGCCGAGAGATGGTCGTAATGGACCGTCATGACAGCGACGAGTACTCGGATGTGTGGCAAAAACGTTCGCCCCTTTCCGCTCTATCCGTGGCCGTTGACCGGTGCTGCCTCGTACGGTTCGTTTAAATATGCAAGGTCGTCGTCGGTGAGATCGACGTCGACCGCGGCGACTGCCTCTTCTAAATGTTCGATCGAAGAGACGCCGATAATCGGCGCCGTGACGGGCTCGGTATGGAGGTGCCAGGCAATCGCGATCTGAGCCATCGAGACCCCATGTTCGTCTGCAATCTCTTCGATACGACGGTTGATCGTCTCCCCACCGCCCGCTCGGTACGTGGCGTGACGGTCGGGGCGGCTTTCGGATTCCTCGGACCCGCGATCGGTCGACGCAAACGCCTCGTGAGGCCTGGTGACGTACCCGCGGGCCAGTGGACTCCAGGGAATGACCCCTACCCCCTCCTGTTGGCATAGGGGAAGCATTTCGCGCTCCTCCTCGCGGTATACCGGGTTGTAGTGGTTCTGCATCGATACGAACCGCTCGAGTCCGAACCGGTCGCTGGTGTGGAGGGCCGTAGCGAACTGGTAGGCCCACATCGACGAGGCGCCGATATAGCGGACTTGACCCCGCCGACCGGCATCATCCAGGGTCGCGAGCGTCTCCCGAATCGGTGTGTCGTCGTCCCAGCGGTGGATCTGATACAGATCGATTGTCTCCATCCCGAGCCGTTCGAGGCTGTTCTCGAGCTCTTGCTCGATGGCCTTCCGGGACAGCCCGCGAGCGTTTGGGTTGTCCTCGTCCATCGAGCCGTGGACTTTCGTCGCGACCACGAATCGGTCGCGGGCGTAGTCCGCGAGGACGTCACCGAGGACCTCTTCGGACTGGCCACTCCGGTAGACGTTGGCGGTATCGAAGAACGTAACACCTAGATCGATCGCCCGCTCGATGATCTCGCGGCTCTGCTCGCCGTCGAGTCGCCAGCCCTCGGCCTCCCAACCGAAGTTCATCGTCCCCAGACCGATCCTGCTCACCGACATTCCGGTGTCGCCTAGCGTCGTATACTCCATGCCAGGGGGCGAAGTTGCCGCGGATCATAAGTCCCGGGGCGACCGAGGTCAGGGTTCCACGCCACTGAGGAACGCAACGATCGCCTCGATGATCCGTTCGTTATCGGCGACGTTGTACGTGTTGCGATCCATGAAAGTCAGATCCCCGATCGCCAGCACGGAGTCCGATGCCGTCGCAACCGTGTAGGTGTCCGGGGTTTCACCACCCGAGCGCTGGGCGGTCGAGTGCGTGACGAGCAATGGCTGGCTGTCCTCCCCGGCTGACACGTGCGTCCCGATGTAAATTGCTCCTTGATCCACGTCGGTCATCAACGGATGATCGGTCGACTCGACCAGGACGTTCCGAAAGAGGCCGTCATTCGCCTCCATGTCATAGAGATAATCCGAGCCAAAATTCACGCCCAACGCATTCGCAAGGGAGTTGATCTCGCTGTTGATCTGGCGGAGTTCCATGCCGACCACTTCCACGCGATCCGGTTGCCCCACGAGCATGACCTGCCCGCCACCGGCCTCGAACTCCTTCACCGCCTCGATCTCTTGGCTCCCGTATGGGCTGGTCGGATCGATCACCACGAGCGCCTGTGCATCCTCGAGCTCGGCGTGGAATTCACTCCCTTCCTCGACAACTCGGACCTCGTGGCCGTAGGCCATCAGCCCTGCCTTGAGCTCCTGGATTTCCCCTTCTTCGAACTCATTCATGTGGGCATCGTCGATCAGGATCAACCCGGGATCGGGATCATCGCCAGTGGGCGCTTGGACATCCACCTGTCCGTCAGCTTCGATCTTTTCGATGTAGTACTGACTCGTGTCATACTCCCGAAGCTCCGAATCGTCGGTGGGGATCAATAAGCCGGTGGCGAGTCCGAACGCGCCGGCGATCCCGATGATGAACAGCGACACGACCAAGAAGATCAGGACGCCGACCAAAAACTGGGTCGCTCTACTCATCGGTCTCGCCCTCCAGGTCCGTGTCCGTGGTGTTAGTCGCAGACTCGTTGCCCGCCATCTCCGCGGGGATGGCACCCTCGGGGAGCATCAAGATCTGGGGCACCATCGGATCTTCCTCGATGAGATCTTGGATCCCCATCATGGTCTTGTTGTCCGTCGATGCCGCCGCGTAATTGGTTCGATCCAGGAACTGGACCTGGCTCTGATACCCCATATACTCGACGCTGTAACTGTCCAAGCCCGCAAGTTCGGCCGCGGTATCGATCGCCTGTTGGGTGTCACCGATGCCGTCGACCAGCCCGTACTCAACCGCCTCCACGCCCCCGTAGATTTTGGCGTGGGCGATCTCCTCGCGCTCGAGTTGTAGGTCCTCCCCGCGGTACTCCACTACCGTATCAACGAAGGCATCTCCCGCCATCTGTATGCTGTGTTCTGCACCACGTGGGGTGTCGGTCTCCGCCTTCCGCGGTCCCGTGATCACCTCGATTTCCATGGGGTCGAACGTGACCGGACGAATGCCAATCGTCCCGACGCTGCCGACGATCGTTTGTGGTTTCACGTACAGCTCGTCGGCAGGCAACATGGCCTTGTATCCCGCAGATGCGGCCATCGTCGAGGAAACTGCCACAACCGGTTTCTCCTGTGCGGTTCGATCGACTTGCATAAAGAGATCCTCCCCAACCGCTGCGATACCACCGGGGCTATCGACGTGGATCACGACGGCTTCAACGCTGGAATCGGTGCGCGCGGCCGCCAACCGCTCACTCGCGTCCGCGACGTTCTCTCCCTCGAGGGTTCCCGTAATTGGAATGACTGCCACCCGGTCCGGTGAAGGCTCGACTGTCGCTTCGTAGGCAAACGGTGCGACGGCGAGCCCAACCACGAGACCCAAGACTAGGGCGACGACGGCCGCCTGGCGGAGGGGCGATAGGGAGCGATACGCCGCGACCCCAGGTGTAGACATGACAGGCCGCACCAAGCTGCGCGAGAATAAAGTTGTTTGCCATACTGGCTGACAGGTCTCCTCGGCTGATCGGGAACTTCAACACCGTTACCGCAGTGGCGACTCCCAAAACTCAACGTTCCCCCGAATGAGAACGACGTATGCGGCGAGCAGCCAAATGGCTAGTTCAACAAAAAAGGCGGGCGTCCCCACATAGTAGATCGCGAACTCAAGTGGCGGGAGACGGACATCGGGAGTGTGCCGGACGAGCGGCCACAAAAGAAACGTGACATCGCCGGGACGGCCGTTGATAGCCATCTGGAGTGCATCCAGTGCGAGGTGAGACGCCCATCCCACCCAGATTGCCATCCACAACCGCGAACGCCACGCCAAAAGCCCCACCACCAAGAGCGTGAAGATCGAGTGACCGATGGTATGATAGAGATCGACAACGCCGAGCATCGCCAGGGGCTTGTCGATGACGTCGGGCAGCGCAGCCCCGACGACCACCCACGCCACCGGGAGTTGGAACCACCGACCTAGTAGATAGCCCGCCAACAGGTGCGTAGGAAAGAGCACGGTCGGTCAAAGGGGCCTGGGCTATATTTTGATTTTGTCCGAGTCCGAAGTCGACGATGTTGCCCCGCTGATATCGTTGTTCATGATTCGCCGAGTCGCGCTGCCACCAGCCGGGAGAGCCCTCGCTCGAAACGCTCCGGACGAAATCGATTCGGCGAAAACTCCGGCCGGTGACGCTCGTCGATCGCACGGGCCAGTTTTTCGACGGCGTCGGATGGATCCGTGAACAGTCGATCGCCGCGCCCCTGGAGAATTTCCCGCTGACCGCCGGCATTCGGTGCGAACGGAATCATACCGGCCGCGACGTATTCAGCGACGGCAATCCCGAACGATTCCCGCGGTCGGACGTTTAGTCCGTACCGGTGGGTTCCAAGCAGATCAACGATCCGCGAGCGGGGAACATCCGTCTCGATGGTGACGTAGGAGCGGGTGGCGACCAATCGTCGCACCGCTCGGTGATATTGGCGGTATGCACGCGGGGCGCTACCGACGAGGTGGAGGTGGAGATCGTATCCACGACCACGAAGTCGATCGACGATCTCAATCGCGGCGTGAACCCGTCTATCCGGTGCGATGCGCCCCAGCAATACGATCCCCTGTTCCCGGGCCTCCCAGTCCAGGACTGTTGGAATTGGGCATACCGGCGGGTAGAGGACGCGGGGGCGGAGGCCGTAAATGTGTTCGAACGCGTCGGCCGTCCACGCAGAATTCGCCACGTACGTGGCCAAGCGGTGTTCCGAGATGTCAGTCGGCGCCGCGACACGACTCCAGATCCGGTTGATGCGCCCGGGCTCGGCATCCGCCAGCCGATGGAGTTCGAACTGGGGAAAGTGGACGTACTGGACGGATGGGATCGGGAGGGACAACTCGTTGGTCGTACTGACGACCAGTTCGTATTCCGTGGCGATCGGGTCAAAGGCCCGCTTGACGATGGCACTTCTGAGGGCGAGCTGTGCCCCGATATGCGGGGCAAAACGAGCAAGCACGGAGGCGATGGTGCGACTCCAGGACGGTTCACAGAGACGCACGTCGACATCGAGACCAAACCGCTCGGCCAGTGATTTGTGATCCGTCTCGGAAATCGTAACGAGGTCGACGTCGTGGGTTCGAGACAGACACGAACAAGCCGTCAACGCTACACGGTCCGCTCCCCCCTGGAAGTCGAGGGTGTTATGGAGGACGGCTACACGTGCCATATATTGAAGGGAACGGCCTCGGACGATAAGTGAACGGACCGTCCCAGCGGCTTTTTCGTCCCTCGTCTTGAGACTGCGGACGTCAAACGCACAGTATGGTCCACGCTCGAACGATCCCGGGGCAGCTCCGATGGCAGTGGTATTTCGTCGTCTCGGCGTGGCTCCTTGGCGTGGTCGGCCTCGGATCGGCGTGGTACTGGTGGATGGATGAGCCAGGGCTGGCCGGGACCTGGGCCCTCGGTGCCATTCTCGTTGGCGGGTTCGTCGTCGCGACCGTCCGGCTCCATCTGCGGCGAAACCACCCCCCAAACCGGCCCGAACGCACGTTTTCGACCCTCGGGCCGGCCACGCTCATCACCCTGATTCGCGGAGGATGTCTCACCGTGCTTGCCGGCATGGTCCTCGTTTCTCCCGCCGGGGTCCATTGGTGGCTTCCCGCGGGACTCTACGCCGGCGTTGCAGGCCTCGACTGGATCGACGGCCGGGTGGCCAGACGCACCAACCGCGTCACCGTGCTCGGGGAACGTCTCGATATGGCGCTCGACACCGCCGGGCTGTTGATCGCCACCATCGTAGCCATTCGTTGGTACCACCTGCCGGTTTGGTATCTCTGCATGCCCGCTGCCAGGTATGTCTATCGCGCTGGAATCGGCCTCCGTGAACGGCGAGGAAAACCGGTATTTCCCCTGTCTGACAGCCGCATCCGCCGGCCGATGGCGGGCCTTCAAATGGCCTTCGTTGCGATCGCGTTGCTGCCGATCCTTCCGAAGCGTGCCATCGTCATCGGTGCCGCGATCGTCATGATTCCGGGGCTTTTGGTCTTCGTTCGGGACTACCTGGCAGTGACTGGGCGGATCGGGTGAGTTGTGCACGGACGGGCCACCGGCGAGACCGACAATTCCAACCTGATGGGTGTGCATACCCCACGCATGCACTCGGCGGCGCAACGATATCGACTCGGGATCGAACGAGAACTCACTGCCCGTCATTTTCTCACCGTTCCCGATGCTGGTCCCGAGGGTGAGTTGCACGCCCACCACTATGGCGTGGAGATCGTACTGGAGGGGGCGGAACTCGACGAGTACGGCTACCTGGTCGATATCGATCGGCTGGAAGTACTGCTCGATGAAACCCTCGAGCGATTTTCGGGAGCCATTCTCAACGATCTCGCGGAGTTCGGAGGCGATAACCCCAGCGTCGAGCGGTTCGCCCGTGTCATCGGCGACGCTGTCGCCGGAACACTGGACGCCCCCCACCTGGATCTGCTGACGGTACGGCTGTGGGAGGACGACGTTGCGTGGGCGAGCCACCAGCGACCGCTCGCCGACAGCCGATGAACCACGCAGACCCGCGATACTTAGAGGCGAAACGGACCGTGGACCAGCGGGCGCGATCAACGCGGGTTCGCGAAACGTTTTGCGATGCTTTACCCGACTCCCCGCGGATTCTAGAAATCGGTTGCGGGACCGGAAGTATGGTCACGAACCTCGTCTCATGGGGGATTGAAGGGTTTACGTATGTCGGCATCGATCTGGCGCCCAACGTCACCGCCTTCGGCGGATGGCTGCGGCCGAAGGAACTCCGATGGGCGGGCTATAAGGCTCAACAGACGCCGGATGGTGGACGCCTGGGCGCCACTTCGTTCGCGTTTCGGCCAGGGGAGGCCGTCTCGTGGCTGGAAACGGTAGAATCCGCGGATGCGGTCATCGCTCAATCCGTACTGGATCTCCTCGACATCCCAACTGTGTTGTCAGCTATCGAGCACGCTTTATCTACGGGTGGTGTCCTCTATGCCCCACTCACCTTTGATGAGGTGACGGTGTTTCTACCCGAACATCCGGCGGATGACCACGTCCTCACCGCGTACCACAGACAGCTGGCTGCCAGTGACGGGAGCCCGCGAGCGGGACGAAAGTTGCTGGCGGCCCTCGAGGAAAAACCCGGTCGCACACTCGCGGTCGACAGCGCCGACTGGATCGTACGGCCGAAGCAGAGTACATATCCCGCAGACGAAGCGTGGTTCCTCGACCGAATTCTCTCCATGGTCGGAAACGCCCTCGAGGATGCCGATGAACCCGAATATAAGGTCTGCGAGGAATGGCTTGCTACCCGACGAGCGCAATTACGGCAGGCACGGTTGCAGTACATCGCCCATCAGTACGATGTGCTCCACCAGTGGCCAGGGTAGCGGGCGCTGAATACGCCAGCACGGATCGCCACCAGCAGTGCTTACAGGGAACCGATCGAAGCCCCCTGTGATGAACGGTTTATCCGGGGCACGGGGGTTGCCGGCGTAAATGCTTGGCCTCGAAGCGTGGTTTGGATCCGTCGAAGCGAAGATCGTGGGGACGATCATCGTCACCCTCGCCGCCGGAATCGGGATGATACTGATACGCGGGATTCGCCGGCTTGGCAGGGAACGCCTCTCGCCGGTGATGCTCGATCTCGCAGCTTCCACGGTGATCGTCGCTATCGTCGTACTCACGACACTCGTGATCGCCGACATCTGGGGTCAAACAGACGCTCTCTTCGATCAGCTCGGGTTTCTCCGGATCGACGCGAGAGCCCCGGAGGTGATCGTCACGATCGTCGTGCTCATCGCCATTCAAGTGTTCACGGGAATCTCGCGACGATTGCTCGACGACCTGGCCCACGAGAGCAACACGTTGACCGACCACCAGCGGGAGGTAGGAGTTCGGATTAGCCAACTGGCGCTCTGGACGATCGGCCTCATCGTTATTCTCGGCGTCTGGGACATCGACCTGACCGGGATCCTGGTCGGTGCGGGGTTCCTCGGCATCGTACTCGGCCTGGCGGCACGAAAGACACTCGGATCGCTGATGGCCGGGCTGGTGTTGATGTTCTCCCGACCTGTGGAAGTTGGCGACTGGGTCGCGGTGGACGGCCACGATGGCGTTGTGACGGATATCACGCTGATGAGTACGCGGATTCGATCGTTCAACGGGGAGCGGGTGATCGTTCCCAACGATGTCATCACTGGAGAGATCCTGGTCAACCGATCCCGCGAGGGACGACTTCGCGTCGAGCAAGAAGTCGGGATCGACTACGACGACGATGTCGATGCAGCCGTCGAACTGGCTGGGTCAGTCGCGGCGACGGTCGTGGAGGACCACGAGAAGGGCCTCGAAAAACCGCCTGTCTCCGTGCTCGTTCGCCGACTGGACGATTCCGCTGTCACCCTCTCGGTGCGACTCTGGCTCGATAATCCACGGGCCGCGGACGTGAACGACGTCCGCCATCAACTGATCGAACGCCTCAAAACCACGTTCGACGAGGCCGGCATCAGTTTCCCGTTTCCCCAGCAGACGCTGAGCACACGCCCGGAAGCGAGATTTCCGGGGTCCGACGGAGAGACGGACGAAGACTGAGGATACCTCCCCTCGCCGGACGGCATCACAACATCCTAAGGACGGAAGGCTGTATTCTCGGCGATGAACGTCGCGTTCGTAACGTACGACGGGATGACGGCCCTGGATTTCGTGGGTGGGTACGACGCGATCACCCGTCTCGATCGGATGGGCTTTCATGAGCTGTCTTGGGATGTCTGTAGCCCGGCGCAGACGGTCGAGACCAACGCGCTTCGGCTGGACGTCGACCGGGTACGACCGAACCTGGGGGCGTACGATCTGGTATATGTTCCCGGCGGTGCGGCAACCCGCCAACTGACGAGCAACGAAGAAATGGTGGGGTGGGTCGCGGGTGCGGCCGAGGCCGAGCTCGTCGCGTCGGTCTGCACGGGATCGTTGTTGCTCGGTGCGGCTGGCCTGTTGGAGGGCCGACGGGCGACAACGCATCCGACGGCCCGCGAGTTTCTTGCCGAGTACGCGACGGTCACGGACCAGCGGATCGTCCACGACGGAGACGTCATCACGGCGGCGGGCGTTGCCACCAGTATCGATCTGGGTCTCTATCTCGTTGAGGAACTCGCCGGAGCTGAAACGCGGCGAGCTATCGCCAAACAGATGGACTATCCCTACGGTCCGTACGGAGCCGAGCAGTAACCCGATCCACTCGCCCAGTGCACGATCTTTGTGATACCCGCGACCGCGAGTGTTATCGGTGTCGGCCAGCTAGAAGGAGTATGCCCGAAACGGTCCTCTTCGAATCGGAAAGCCACCAGTCGCTCGACGATGTCGCCGAATATCTCCAACACCTCGCGAATTCGCTCAAATCGGACGGGTCGGTGACGTTGCGGGCCGGTGAGGAGACGGTCACCGTGGAGCCGCCAGCGGAGGTCGAATTCGAGGTCAAAGTCGAGCGGGAGGGTCCGACCGACGGCCCAGGCGAACTCAGCATCGAGGTGGAACTAGAGTGGGACGAGGACGGGTCAGGTGACGGTCCGCTGTCGATCAAGTGAGCGACCTTCACCTGTTGCTACAGGAGCGTCGAGAAGCTCAACCGGTCCTCGGCAACCTCGCCGGTGAGGCCAAAAATGGGCTCGTCCGTCAACCAGTTGCCATCGGTGAAATCCGGAAACGCGACCGTGTCGCCGGTCGCAATGGCGTCCTCTGAGAGCGGTGCGATCGCCATCCAGGTTGCGGCGTCGTAGACGTCGATCGGTGGACGGACATCCTGGGCGATCGACCGAACGAACGATCGCAGGACGAGGTAGTCGCTCCCGCCGTGACCGGCTTCGATACCGGCATTTCGATACTCCCGCCACAGCTCGTGTTCGTATTCGTCGATGTACGTCTCGGCGGGTTCCCACTCGTGATCGGGGCCGCGATCGTCGATATAGATACTATCTCGCTCGTCTTGCCACATCCCCCGAGTGCCGCGGACACAATAGCGCTTGGAGTTGTCCGGCCGGGGGAGTGAGACATCGTGCGTGATGGTGCACGTTTGGCCGTTCGCGCACGTGAGCACGGTCGTGATGATGTCACCGTGGGACCAGTCGATATCCCGGTTCGGATGATCGTCCGGAAGGTGACGGTCCCCCCAGTCGCGCAATCCAGCTGCTTTCGAGGCGTGCGAGGATAGGGAGACAAACCGGTTACCCTGATTGATGTCGAGGCATTTTGCCATCGGCCCGACCCCGTGGGTGGGGTACAGGTCGCCGTTACGTTTCTCGTGATGGATGCTCCGGTAGTACCGGTCGTTTTTCATCGGGATCGAGGTCTCCTCGCGGGACGTCCCGATGGTGGCGTTAAGCCGCGGTCTGAGGTCATGGCAGTACCCACACTCCGTGTGGACGAGGTCGCCGAGCACCCCATCACGCGCCATATTCAAGACCGAAAGCGGCTCGCGGCGGAAACAACAGTTCTCCAACAACATACATTGCTGGCTGGTCTCCTGCGATGTCTGCACGAGCTCCCAGCACTCCTCGAGCGACGAGGCGGGTCCCACGTCCATTGCCGCCCACAATCCGGCCTCCATCGCCTCGATGGCGAAGGGGATATGTTGACGCCAAGAGGTCGCGATGATCACGCCGTCGAGATCCGCCTCCGACACCATTTGCGAATGATCCGTATACCGATCCGGAGCCGGCTGTTGGAATTCTTCCAGGGTATGTTGGGCGGCATCGAGCCGTCGCTCTTGCAGGTCACAGACGGCCCTGATCCGTACATCTTCCATCGCGGCACAGTTCCGGAGTAACGAGGTTCCCCGGTGACCCACGCCGGTGATTCCGAGTGTGACAGTAGCATCGCTCATGATACCGTTCACGGAGTGGGTGAGACGGATAAACATTGGCGTCGGGAGTTACGGCTGGCGTGCGCGTCCGGACAGCAGAGTCGGTAAGCAGTGGTCGGTAGATGTTCCCTAGACCAAGATTTGATCGACTCGGCGCCACAACCATCGGGCGATTATCGGAGCTGCCACTCACCGGGAACGCAATCGATCGGTGCGGAACCCGTCCGCGGTCCGTCCCCCGGCATTGTGCGCTACCGATCTCCGGACGGAAGATGAAGAGTGTTCTCGATGAGTCGGTGTGTTCGAGACTCAAACGAACGTTTGGCCGTACGCGAGAGATATATGCTCGCGGCGCGTACATTCTCGTATGTCCCGCAAGGAACCGTTCTCCCAGGAAGAACTACGTAAGATCGGTCGTGAGGCCGCAGAACGGGTCCGTACCACGTTGCATCGGAATGCACGACGGCACCCACAGCGATAACTGCAACACGTCGTAGGGCAACGCCCCGTGCTTGGTTTCGGCGAGGAATTACTCGATACGCCGACCTGCAGTGTATCTCATCCGCAGCGAGCGTTACGGAGTCCTCGGGAGGGAGGAAACCTCCGCATCAAACGTATCACAGTCGGAACGATTTTACGAAGGGAATCGTTGCGTGGGTCGACCGGTGTCATCGACATCCTCATCCACCGCGGATCCGCATCGATGCCAGGCTGAGCGATTCCTGCGGTCATTCCCTACTGGGCACCCCACCAGGCTGGGGGCCGAACACCGTCCTCCCAGGATCGATCGAACGATCCGGAATTGCGGCTGACGAGTGTCGGGGGAGCTCAATGTCTGGTCGAACGAAATCCCGCCGCCGGTCCCGTCCTCTAATGGCCGAATGGAGACAGTCCTGGGGAGCTGTGGCGTAACTGCGGCCGTCAGGCACAACCCCCTTGCCGAAGGCGTTGGGTTTTAGCGCCTGCCCGTCCCTCTGCGTCCATGCGCGAGGACTTTCTCCTCCTGAACCCGGGACCGGTGCCGATCGCCCACGAAGTAGCGCAGGCGATGGACGCGCCGATGATATCCCGACGATCGACGACGTTCGGGGAGATCTACAATCGAACGATCGAGAAGTTCGAAGCGCTGCTGCGTCGTTCCACGGGGACGAGTGACACCAGCCCGGCGACAGGTGATACCCTCATTCTCAACGGTACTGCGACGATGGCCCTCGAAGCGGGGATTTCGAACCTCGTCGGGCCGGAGGATGAGATCGTGGCCCTGACGAACGGACAGTTCGGCCGCCGGATGGCCGACATCGGTGAACGATACGCGACGGTAACGGTGGTCGAGACACCGTGGGGGGAACCGTTCGACCTCCAGGCGGTCAGGTCGGCAGTCACCGACGACACGGCGTTGCTCACGGTTGTCCACAACGAAACAAGCACCGGGTTGTTGAATCCGATCGCCCCGATCGGGGAGATCGCGGCCGCACACGATGTGCAGTTGCTCGTCGATGGCGTTTCGAGCATCGGCGGCGCCCCGTTTCTGATCGACGAGTGGGGTGTCGACGTCGCAGTTACCGATCCGCAAAAGGCCCTTGCATCGCCGCCCGGGATCAGCCTCCTCTTCGCGAGCCCGGCAGCACAGACAGCAATGGTCGGGACGCGCGGTCCGTTTTATCACGATCTGGAGACGTATCTGGAGGCCGCAGCCGACGACCGAACCCCCTACACGTGTGCGGCACCGCAAGTCCGCGCCCTCGATGTGGCCTTGGATCGAATCCTCACCGAGGGCATGGAATCGCGGATCGATCGCCACGCACGGTATGCACTTGCAGTACGGGCAGGACTGACGGCTATGGGCCTCGAACTGTTTCCGTCGCCCCGCGAAGAGGCGGATTATTCGCCGACATTAACAACAGCCGCATTCCCGGACGCGTTCGATCCGGTGGCCTTCCAGACGGAACTCGCGCGCCGAGGGGTGAGCGTTGGCGGCGGGATCGCCCACCTTTCGAGCGAGGTGTTTCGGTTCGGTAACATGGGTGAACTGAGCCCGGACGAGATTGTGCGTGGCATGTACGCAGTCGGGCAGGCGTTGCGTGCCGGTGGTGCTGACGTGCCGGTTTCGGCCGCCGTGGCCGAGACCGAAGCGGTCATCCGGTAGCGGAGCCCCCTTCGAAACGGATGGCATCCGAGCAGGGGGAGTCGGGGACGGATCCCGCTATGGACTCCAGGGCGGGCTATGACTACAGCGGGGGCTCGAGTACACCCAGTGTTGCCAGTATCGTCGAGGAACTGCAGCCGGCACTCGATGGAGACGTACGGTTCGATGATTACTCACGGCATCTCTATGCCACGGATGCGAGCGCATATGCGGTGTTACCGCTCGGCGTCGTATATCCGAGAACGACCGACGACGTCAGCGAGGTGATGCGTCGGTGTGCTGCGGCGAATATCCCGGTGCTCCCCCGGGGCGGCGGTACCAGCCTCGCCGGGCAGGCCGTCAATGAAGCAGTCGTCCTCGATTTCACGCGTTATATGGACGAAGTGATCGAAATCGATCACGGTGCTAAACGTGCCCGGGCGCAGGCGGGCGTCACGATCGGTGACCTCGACCGGGCAGCTGGGGAGTACGGACTCCATTTCGGGCCGGATCCTTCCACTGCCGAGCGAAGCGCCCTCGGGGGCGCGATCGGGAATAATTCAACGGGCGCACATTCCCTGGCGTACGGAAAAACTGACGCGTACGTTGAGGAGCTCGAGGTCGTACTGGCCGATGGCACGATCACAAACCTGGGACCCGTGAGTCTGGGGGAGCTCCACGATCGAGCCGATCCGGCGGGGGAGATCATGGATCGGGTCGCCGCCACCCTTCTGTCGATCATCAAGGAAGACGGCGATGCAGTCGCTGAAATGTATCCGAACCTCAAACGGAACGTCTCCGGCTACAACCTCGATCTCTTGATCGAAGAAGGGGAAACGGGAGAAATCAACCTCGCCAGACAGATCGTCGGCAGTGAAGGAACGCTCGCGATCGTGACCGAAGCGACCGTCGGCCTGGAACCCCGACCAGCCACGAAGGCGGTCGCCGTGCTGAGTTACCGCCAGCTCTCGAGCGCGCTCGAGGACGTGCAGGCAGTACTCGGACACGATCCGGCGGCCGTCGAGGTGATGGACGATGTCCTTTTGGGGCTAGCCAGGGAAACGCAGGCGTTCGAGCAGGTCGTCGAACGGTTGCCGGAAGGAACGGATTCGTTTCTTCTCGTCGAATTTTTTGCGGATACGCCAGCGGACGGGCGCGCACAGGTGAAGCGGTTGTTGGAGGATCGGGTCGGCGACCGTGCCTTCGACGCGTTGACAGCCTATGACGAGCACGAACGTGATCAGCTGTGGCGGATGCGGAAGGCTTCGACCCCGATCCTCCTCTCGCGGACGGGCAACGAGAAGCACATCGCATTTATCGAGGACATCGCGGTACCGCCGCGGGAACTCCCGGACTACGTCGCGGATATCCAGTCGCTCCTCAAGCGACACGGAACAATGGGGAGCGTCTACGCCCACGCTGGGCCGGGCTGTGTCCACGTCCGGCCGTTGATCAACGTTGGGACCCGGACCGGTATCGAAACCATGGCAGCGATCGCCGACGAGGCGACGGATCTAGCGGTGGCATACGGGGGTAGTGTCTCGGGCGAACACGGCGATGGGCGTGCGAGGACTCAGTGGAACCGAAAACTCTACGGGGACGAGCTGTTCGAGCGATTCCGTGATCTCAAGACGGCCTTCGATCCGGACTGGCTCCTCAATCCGGGACCTGTCTGTGGGGATCTGAAGATGACCGATCATCTCCGATTTGACCTGGACGAATCGATGGATCCGGGATTCGAACCCGCACTCAGGTGGGACAACGACAAGGGCCTCGCCGGGATGGTGGAGTTGTGTCACGGATGTGGCGGGTGTCGGACGAGCCAGGAAGACGGCGGGGTGATGTGTCCGACCTACCGGGCAGCCGAGGAAGAGATCACGGCTACCCGGGGGCGGGCGAACCTTCTCCGTCGGGCAATGTATGGTGAACTCCCGCGAGAGCAGCTCTGGACGGAGGAATTTCAAGCAGAGGTGCTCGATCTCTGTATCGGTTGCAAGGGCTGTGCGACGGACTGTCCGAGCGAAGTCGACATGGCGAAGCTGAAGGCGGAACTAACCCACGCCTATCACCAGCGCAACGGGGTCGACCGGCGGAGCAAGCTCTTCGCCAATATCGACCGACTCGCCGCCCTTGGCAGTGCAACGGCGCCGTTGTCGAACTGGTTGACCAGCATTCCGGGGTCGGGATTCCTCATGGAACGGACCCTCGGGATCGCGAGGGAACGCAACCTTCCGTCGTTTTCCCGCGAGACGTTCACCGAGTGGTTCGATGCCCGGGGTGCGGCGAAGTTTGACCCGGGGGATGTGGACCGAGAGGTCATCATCTTCCCGGACACCTACACCAACTTCATCGAGCCCGAGGTCGGGCGCCAAGGAGTCAGGGCGCTGGAGGCACTCGACGTGCACGTGACGATCGCGCCGTTTACGGGGGGAAGTGGGCGGGCAGCCTACTCGACCGGGATGCTAGAGCTGGCGCGCAAGCGAGCGAAGGATACCGTCGATGTACTCGCACCGCTCGTCCGCGAGGGCAAAACGGTGATCGCGTTAGAGCCAGCTGACGCCGTGATGATACAGTCCGATTACGCCAACCTGCTACCTGACAGCGACGCCGCTGTCGTCGCCGAAGGAACCATGGGCGTCATGGAATACCTCGATCGAACGGACATCCTCTCAGGTGCCGAGCGAGCGCCGAGAACGCGGGCGTCGATGACCTATCACGCACACTGTCACCAGAAAGCGACCAAGCGAGATGCTCACGGCCCGGCGGTGTTACGGAAACTCGGATACGACGTGAACGTGTTGGACAGCGGGTGCTGTGGAATGGCCGGGAGTTTCGGGTACGAGGTCGAACACTATTCGATGAGTCGTGCCATCGGGCAGGTGCTTTTCGACCAGCTCTCGAACAGCCCGGGCGAACACGTAGTCGCACCTGGCGTCTCGTGTCGAACACAGATCGAGGACGGCCACGGCGCGACACCGTCCCACCCGATTGAAGCGGTAGCGAGAGCCCTAACGGGCGAGTAAGACGAGGGGCCCTATCGGTCAAACGAGCGTTTGTCCTTAAGGAACTTTGACTTGTACCGGGGAATGAGCAAGGCGTATGGGACGGACGATCGAAGTTGCGGCGACGGGCGAGGCGTCGGCGGAACCCGATATCGCGACCGTACGAGCGATGATTCGTGAGGTTGCCGACGAACCCGCGGTCGTTCGCGATGAGCTGCGACCGCGTGCCGAAGAGGTTCGCGATGCCTTGTTGGAAGCAGGCATCGACGAGGACGATCTGACGAGTGACGGGCCGAGAATCCGGCGTCGGGTCGACGAGGGACAGATGCGCCAGGACGGCGTCGAACCCCGGAGCGAGGAGGACATCGAACGGTACGAGTACTACATCGGGGAGTACGAATTCGAGATCACGGTGGCTGACACCGATGATGTGGGCGAGACAATCGACATCGCGATCGACGCCGGGGTCGACGGCATCGGTCGCATTCGATACACACTGGCCGAGGAGACCAAGGACGAACTGCGGGACGATGCGCTCAACGCCGCACTCGGGCACGCTCAGGACGAGGCCGCCATTATCGCGGACGAAGCGGACACGAACCTTGGCGACCCGATCGAGGTCGATACCAGCACCCGAGGACCAGGGATTCCCTATGCGAGGGCGACCATGGACGACGTCGCAGACGCAGATGTGGCGCGGATGGAGACCGAGCTCCATCCCGACGACGTGACCGTAACCGCGAACGTCGAGGTCATCTTCGCGATGGAGTGACACGTGTCACCTTATTGCTAAACCGGCGTCCCGGTTCGTCGCAAATCTTGAACGCTTACCTACGCGCGTGCAAACCGGCTGGCAAGACAGTGAGATGGAGATCAGAGCGTATCGCCCAGCACACGACGCGAGCGAACTGTGGTCGTTGAAGCGGGCGTTCGAGGAGAGTCTCGGGGGGAGTTGCGGGGACGAAAAAGAACGCCAGTATCGCGAAAAGCTGACAGACACCTACCGGGATCGGTATTTGACCTGGGCCGAAACCTGCCACGCGGAAGCCCCCCAATGCATACAGGTCGCGGTGACGGGCGAACAACGGTTCGTTGGCTACGTGTTTTTGCTCCCCGCGTCGCTGGGGATGATCTGGGATAGCGGGGTGATCAACGAATTATTCGTTCGCGAATCCCACCGGGGCAGCGGGCTTGCCGACGAGTTCATGGACATCGCAATCGAACTGGCGCAGGGGCAAGATCTGCCGATGGATCGCGTCGTACTCGATGTCGGGACGAACAACGAACGAGCGCGACGGTACTATGACCGGTACGGGTTCGAACCGTGGGGTGATCTACTCGTTCATCGGCTACCCCGATGACTCGGTAAGAGTGGAGTTGACTCCAGTACGCCGGTCATTGATGTATAACCAGACGAGGATGATGGCACTAACCGCGAGACAGACGAGAAAACCACCGAAGGCAACGCCGAACCCCGCCACACCGGCAACCACCCCAACGTAGGTCGGACCGAGACTCGACAACCCTTCGTAGATCGTCTTGAACGCCCCCAGATCACCGCCCTTTGAGGATTCAGGAAAGATGTCCATCAGGTAGGCCTGCAATACCGGCGTGAACGCCATGAGCCCGGCAGCGTAGAGTACGATACCTGCGGTAATCGAGAGGATCGATCCGGCCAGCAGCAAAACGGCCAACCCGAGGATACTGGTGACTGTCGCGATGCCAGCGATTACCCGACGGTCCCAACGGTCGCTAAAAGCACCGGCAGCCGGCTGCACAATAATACCCACAGCGAACAACGCCGCAAACCCACCGCTGGCAAACCAGGGGGACAACCCTTTGCTGACCTGCAAGTACGTCGGCAGAAACGTCAGGACACCCTCCCACGTGAAAATGATCAACGTATAGGCAACGACGAGGAGTCTGATCTCCGCCGTCCCAAAGACCCGCCGGACAGTCGTCCTGACGTGGGCGGTGCCACCAGCGAGCTGTCGGATCTCCTCAACCCGATACGGCTCCAGACTAACGAAGTGAAACGCGATCACCAACCCGACGAGCAACAGGATCACGGGGATGAACGCAAGCTGCCAGGGACCGATCGCAATCGTGGTGACTGCCAGCCCCGCGGCGAGGATCGCGCCGATTCGGGAGAACGCGCTGTTGAATCCGAACGCGCGACCTCGCTTGCTCACGAAAATGTCAGAGAGGAGGACGCGTTCGGAGACGAAAAAGAACGCGGCGCCACCACCCAGCAACACCATACTGGCCATGAACATGGGATAGGACACGCTCTGGGTGAGCAACACGAATCCGAGCAGAAACACAACCAAACCACCCATGACCGCAAACTTCCGCGATACGACGTCAGCTACCCGGCCGCTCGGGTACTGCAGAATGGCGAAGCAGATCCGCATAACGGTAAAGGCGAGACCCGCGGCGGCCGCCGAGATGGCAAGATCGTCGATGATCGTCGGTAATAACGGCGGAAGTGCCTGCCGACCAAGATTCGCCGCGAGCACGCCGATAGCTACGAGCAAAAATATTCTCCCCGAGTACCCGCGAATCAGATACTCACCGTCGCCATGTCTATCCACGTTGATCAGCCCGTTGGCGTCGGCTTGTACTGCCGGGTCAGGCGTGATAACCCTATAGACTCACACCGGGAGGTGGACGGAAGTACAACGGCCGGATGTTGAGCATCCACCGCCGGCTTCAACCCGATCCACACTCCTATTGCTTCCGATCGGTTCGCGAGCCCGAGCCGAGCACCCTTCTTCAGGATCCCGGCAGCATCATGGAACGACGGCATGATCGGCACGCGGGCACCTGAAATATCGCTCGTTAGTCGGGCGGTAATCATATCGTTCCGTAGGTTTGTTCGGGGCATGGCCCCCGAGCAGAGGCACCCCCGCCAAATCACAGGGGTGCGCAGGCGTGATGTGCTCGGAAGCCTCGGGTGTGCGGGGGCGGCGGCATTGGCGGGGTGCACCGTAAACATCGAAAGCGGAAGGAGCCGCGTAGACGACCTCACCGAACAGGACTTGACCGGAGTTTCCTGGACAGATGTGGATCTCCGTGATGCAAGAGCCGTGGGGGTAAACCTGTCGGAGGCCACGCTCAGCAACGTCGATCTCTCCGGAAGCGATTTGACGGACGCAACGTTCGAAGAAGCGGAACTCTCGAAGGTGCGTCTCGATGGAGCCACACTCTCGATGGCCGAATTCTCCCGCGCGGAGCTGACAGACGTCTCGTTTGTCGGCGCCACGCTAGAAGCGGGGGATCTCACCGACGCGAGCATTCAAAATACCGACATGAACGGATCGACCTTGACGGGGAGTGACTTCGAAGGTGCGAGATTGCAGAAAGTGGATCTCGGCGAGAGCGACCTCGACGACGTATCGATGCGTGATACCACGATCGAGACGGTCAACTTAGCCGAAGCCGACGGCGAGCGTGTCGATCTCACCGACGCAAGCGTGTGTGACGCGGGAGGTCGCAGGGCAATACTCCGTAGGCTCGATTGCTCGCAGGCACGGATCGACGAGAGCGACTTTTCGGGGATGGATGCGGAGGCTGGGCGGTTCGAAGAGGCGACGCTCACTAACCTTCATCTCCACGACGCGAACCTGCATGGTGCGGACTTCACCGCAGCGAGCGTTGAAACAGCGGATCTCTCGGCCACCGATCTTGTGGAAGCGACGATGAGCCACGCCACCTTAAAGCGGGTTGACCTGAAAGGCACCGACTGTACAGGAGCAACATTCGACGGCGTCACAATTGCATCCTCGAACGCTCACGAAGCGGTTTTTTCGGACGTGATGTTGTCCGAATCAACCCTGGATACAGTCGAATTGACCGATGCCGTTTGCACGGATGTCGACCTGAGCGAGTCGACGTTGGACCGAGTCGTGGCCGACGGTTCGACCATGGATGGAGTAGATTTCACTGGTACTACGGCGGTCGATTCGTGCTTCGTCGAAGCCGATCTCTCGGGAAGCGTATTCGTGGGGGCTGATTTTGAACGCAACGACGTGACCGGAACAGACCTGAGCGGTTCGCGTTTGCACGATTCGTCCCTTGCTGATATCGACGGAGATCACATCGATATCACCGATATCGAATTCGTTGAGGTCGATCTTTCGGGGGCGAGTCTCCGGGCAATCACCGGAGAAAACGCTGTGATCGAAGGAAGCGCATTGGTGGAGGCCGATCTCTGGAAGGGGACGTTTCCGAACGCGACCTTCCGAAACGTGGATATGTCTGGTGCCATCGCGGAAGGGGCAATGTTCGAGGAGGCGACTTTCGAGCATGTCGAGCTACCCGACGTCATCGCCGGTCGGACCACCTTCGAGCACGCCACCCTTGCAGGTGTCACGGCTGCCAACAGCGAGCTGTGGCGAGCGTCGTTCGCTGACGCCAGGCTCGAAGATGTTGATTTCACAGAAATCGAAGCGTACGCATTGAATCTATCGGGTGCACAGCTAGTGGATGTCGACTTCAGTAACGCCTGGCTCAGGGACGCATCGTTCGAAGGGGCGACAGTCACCCGATCGACGTTTTCGAACGTCGACATGCTGGGCTCGACGTGGGTAGATGGGAGTGTCTGTGAATCCGATCGGTGCCGGGGGTTGATCGAGTAACAATCGAGACGGGAACAGGCTCCCGGTTCCGACCGATCTGGGACGGCGACACTGTTCGCGAGCTCCCATCAATTGAAGACCCGTACAGTCATCCCGCCAGGTTCATCATGTTCGTGAGAGGAGAAAGACACCGGCAGATATGGGATCGAACGCCAATACACGAGAACGGCCATGAATCTCGAGTGCAACACGTGTGCTGCGGAATACGAAGATCGTTGGCGATGCGAGTGCGGTGGAACACTGGTGTTCAGCGAGCGCGCATTACCCGACAGCACACCGCCGGATCCCACAGCGTTCGATGGCCGCAACGGGTTGTGGTCCTTCCGAGATTTTCTCCCGGTAGGGACGACAGAAGGTGATCGAATCAGCCTGGGGGAGGGGATGACACCGCTGGTTCAAGCCCCGACGTGGGCCGCCCAGTTCAAGCTAGAATACGTTTCGCCCACGGGATCGTTCAAGGACCGTGGCGCGACGACCACCATCACCCGCGCCAGAGAACAGAATGTTGGGCACGTAATCGAGGACTCTTCCGGGAACGCCGGGTTGGCGATCGCTACGTACGCCGCACGAGCGGGTATTCCGGCGACGATTTTCGTTCCTGACCAGGCATCCGCTGTCAAGCGGTCATTGATCCGCCGGACCGGGGCAACCGTCGTCCCGGTGCGGGGTTCGAGAGCGGCTGTCACTGAGGCCTGTTTGGCAGCTCTCGACGCGAGTGCGGGATGGTACGCCAGTCATGTCTGGAACCCGGCATTTCTCGCGGGAACCAAAACCACCGCGTTCGAGATTGCCCTCCAGTACGATTGGAACGTCCCGGATGCGGTGGTGGCGCCAGTCGGTCACGGGACGCTCCTGCTCGGTCTCGCAGCGGGATTCGAGGAGCTGATCCGGGCGGGCTGGATCGATCGACGTCCCCGGCTACTTGCGGTGCAGGCGTCGGGAATGTCACCGCTCGTCGACGCGCTTTCGGACGAGACGACGGCCGGAAGACCGCGAAACGAACTCGCTGATGGCGTTCAGATACGTTCGCCGCCCCGCCTCGAGGAAATGATGGACGTAATGGAGACCTTCGGAGGGTCCGCCGTCGCGATCGATGAACCTACCCTCGCTCATCACCACGAAGCGTTGTTACACGGAGGATTCACGGTCGAACCGACTGCCGCGCTCGGCCCGGCGGCATGTCAGGCATTCCGCGACGATGGCGTCATCGACGATACGGACGAGATCGTTGTGGTGCTCACGGGCGCGAATGGAGCGATTGGTGTCGACGAATCAATCTAATCGAGCAAGCGATCGACCGGTACGTCGTCGTGTAGAACCGGGCCCCGTCGTCGGTCGGCAGCGGGTAACACAACTCCGTGGAGCGAGCTCCGGCCACTCGTACTGGCATCCAATGTTGTTAACGCATGGTTGAGAGCACGCTCCCGCGTTGGCGGGGGCTCAACCTGCAAGCCAAGTGTATGGAGCACGAAGAGCGCGAGTTTCGCAAGGAACATTTCAAATCGATCGCAGACTGGGGATTCGATTTCGCCCGGCTTCCGATGGACTACCGGTGCTGGACCGGGGATGACTGGCTCGACTTCGACGAGTCGGCGCTCGCGGAGATCGATGACGCCATCTAATACGGGCGAACGCGGAGCGCCCACGTCAACCTCAACTTCCACCGTGGACCGGGCTACACCGTCGCCGATCCGCCAGAGGAAACGTATCTCTGGTCCGACGAGTCCACACAGGACGCGTTTGTTACCCACTGGCAGGAGTTCGCGGACAGGTACCGCGGCATCCCGAGCGAGGAAGTCAGTTTCGACCTGATCAACGTACCGGCCAACACCGCCCGTAGCGCGTACGCGGCAGTCGCGAAACGGACAGTCGAGGGGATTCACGAGGTCGGTCCTGATCGGCTGGTCGTCGCGGATGGGATGGCCTACGGTCGTGAACCGAGGTTACCTGGGTCGACGTCGACTGCTCCCAATCCGCCAGAGGGTACGATCCCCACACATGGACCCATTACATGGCATCGTGGGCGGGAGGCGAGTGCTATGACGAACCGGATTGGCCACATGTTAATGATAATGGCAAAATAACGAACCGCGACTGGCTGTATGCAAATCGAATCGCCGCCTGGGAGCGACTCGAGCAAGCGGGCGTCCGGGGTGCACGTGGGGGAGTGGGGCGTCTATTATCACACCGCCCACGACGTCGTGCTGGCGTTCATGAAAAACTGTCTTTTGCTGTGGGAGGAGGCCGGCTGGGCGCTCTGGAACTTTACCGAGCCGTTCGGGATCATCGATAGCGCACGAGACGACGTCGAATACGAGGATTGGCACGGTCACGATCTCGACCGCGAGATGCTCGGGGTCTTACAACAATACCGAGTATGGCGAAGATGTCGAGACGATCACCTCGTCTGGGGGGCGGCAGGAATTACGGTTGTTCGGAAGGCACGGATGTCTCAACGGCCGCTTCGACCCGCCAGCGTCCGCCAAGTGCCTCCCGGGGCTGACTCTCGAACGTCCCGTCTTCAAAGACCGTCACACGACCAGACTCTTGGCTCAACGTTACTGTCGCGATGACATCGTCCAGCGTCGACATGTCCAGCGCGCTCATATGGCGCGACCCCATCCAGGGTTGATACGGGAGCTCCTGGTCAGTCATGTCCGTCCGGAAACGGACGAGCTGTTGGTTGACAACTCCATCAACCGAACAGACGACGGCACCGTCTTGAGAGTACGCGACTGCCGTCGCGGCCTCGACGCTTCCACTCCAGTCGCTCGAAACATCGCGGATCCCATCCGCAGGCCACCGGTTGGCACCCATCGGGTCCGCATACGAGCCCAGCGAGGGACCCACCACGATTGCCACGTACATTCCGGGCCCGTACACTCGGGCTTCCTCCCAGCGATTGAAACCGAGTGCGATCTCCTCGAGGGTCGCCCGCCAGTGGTGGAGCAACCGCTCCACCCCGTCGTGTTTCCGATAGTCGATCGTGATACCCGCATCCCGCGGCATACCCGCACTCTCGAGCGGATCCAATTAGCAGTTGGTGTCACGGTGGCCCGATTCGGACCCACCGCCTGCACAACAGTTATCAGCTGACAGCAGGGTGATTTTCCATGCCCGTACCGTGGGAACCGGTCGAGCTGTCCTTCGTGGGGGACGACCGGCCGGCCGAACCGTACACCACCGAGCAAATCAACGTACAATTCGAACACGATTCCGGAACCACCTACCGTATTCCCGGGTTCTGGGACGGCGAAACCACCTATCGTGTCAGATTCGCCCCGACGAAACCGGGGCACTGGGAGTGGACTGCTGAGGGCGCCGCTCCCGGCCTGTCAGGGGAGGGCGAGATCGAGGTGAGGCTGGCCGAGCGGGCGGCACCGTTGCATACGCACGGCTACCTCCGTGCGAAGGATCGGAAGCTCGTCCACGCAGACGGGACACCGTGTTTCTGGCTGGCGGACACCGCCTGGGCGGCGAGTACGCGAGCAACGACCGATGAATGGAAGCGGTATCTCGACGCCCGTGTCGAACAGGGGTTCAACGTGGTGCAGGTGAACGCGCTCCGACAACATGACGGATCGAGACCTCACCCCCGCTTACCCTTTGGCGATTCCTGGAACTTGACCCGACCAGATCACGAGTATTTCCGCCACCTCGACCGACTCGTGGAGATGGCACACGCGCGTGGCGCCGTGACTGCGCTTGTCGCACTCTGGTTCGACTATGCGCCGGGGGCAAATGTGGACTGGGTTCCAGCCGAGCGCCGACACGAACATCCCCCCGTGCTCGCTCGAGCCTTGGGGAGATATCTCGGTGCCCGGTACGGGGCCTACGGCGTTGCGTGGCTGGTTTCGGGCGACTCGTACATGAACGAAAAGTGTCTCGCCAGCTACCGTGCTGCAGGGCGGGCCCTGGGCCGTTCCTGCCAGTTTCCGCTACGGACCGCCCACCAGCCGGGCGGACAGGTCACGCCCACGATCCTGAATGACGAAGCGTGGCTGGATTTCAGGATGTACCAGTCGGGACACACCCTGGACATTACCCGACCCGCCCAACAGGCATCTCAGTCCCGCATACTCGAACCGACTCGACCCGTCATCAACGGTGAGCCATGTTATGCCGCGATGAAGACGTATGCATCTGGCAGCGTGATTGATCGCGAGACGGTGCGGGCGGCGGGATGGATGAGCGTCCTCTCGGGCGCAAATGCAGGTCTCACCTATGGTGCGCTCGGCATCTGGAACTGGCATCGGCCCGGTGATACGTTCGAGGCGGCGGACCGATGGGGTGAGCCAGCAGCATGGTCGAACGCGGTTGCACTCGAAAGCGCCGACGATTACGCGCGTCTGGCCACCATCGTGACCTCAATTCAGGTCGAGCGTTTGGACCCCCGCCCGCAGATACTGGCAGAGAGAGAAGCGGGCGAGGTGGCGGCTGTAACGCCCGAAGCAGTCCTCGTATATCTCCGAGAAGGGCGTTCGATACAGCTTCGTGATGCACCACCGATCGAGAACGCTAGGTGGATCGATCCGGCAACTGGAAAGGAACGTACCCCCACGAAAACCCTCGACGGGCGAGAAACCGGTGTCGAAGAACCGACATTCGGCGGGGACGCGCTGTTCATCGGATACCGCTCCAATCGAACACTGGCAGAAGCAAACGCGAATGTAGGCGGGCGGGAGGACATCCATCAAACCAATGTTTCATAACGTATCGATAATCGGCCACCGCGGATGTGCCGTCGAACAGCCCGAGAACACGCTCGAAGCTATCGAAGGAGTGTCCCGGATCGTTGATGCGGTCGAGATTGACGTCCGCCGGTGTGGCTCCGGCGAACTCGTGGCATTTCACGACGAAACGCTCGAACGAGCTACTGGCGCCTCCGGTCGTGTTTCCGATCACTCGATCGATGCCTTGAGGGAGCTCAACGTGGGGAACTCCGGCGCAACTATTCCCACGATACCCGAGATGGTCGAGGCCACTCCATCCGCTGTGGGACTCATTTTTGACGTGAAAGAATCCGGACTAGTCGCCGATCTGCTTTCGTGTCTCGAGGGACGTGAGGGGCGCGTCATGATCTCGGCCTTCGATCGCCGGGTGCTCGAGGAGACCCGACGGTTGGACGAAGATATCCGGCTTGCACATATCGTGACCGAGTCGCGACCGAATCGGACGCTCCGCCCAATCATCCCCGGGCTACCGCGTTCACTGTATGCGCCGGAAAATACCGTCGCGATGGTAGAAACCGCGATCGATCTCGGGTGCGAGGCGATTCATCCACGATATGAACTGTGCCTACAGACCGACCTCGTCGAGCAGGCACACGATCGAGATCTTCAGGTCAACGCCTGGACTGTTTGTAATGTCCGTGAGGGGCGGGCACTCGCTCGTGCCGGTGTCGACGGACTCATCGCAGATGTGTGTGAGGGATTAGTGGAACAACGTCCCTGAGCGGTATGAGACGTTGCCCAGTTCATGGAGAAAACGGCCGTAGCGGCGGTCGGAGGTCACACCCGTGCACAACGTCTCTCGAGGGGCGAAAGCTGGCGACGATACACTCGGTAGGTACCCATGCACCAGCGAGGGTTGTCGAAGCAGCGAATCAATCCGTGAGGTCCACTGACCGTCTCTTGTCCGAACGAATCACAACTGTTCCGATCCGGTGCACTTTCACACGCCCGGGACACCGAACGCACCGATACGCAGCGGCGTGAGGATGTGGAGGACGAGGAGGATCACGAGCGCGGAGAGCCAGGCGAGGATTCCGATACCGATCGCGACGCGCCAGCCACCCGGATACCGCCACTTGATGACAGCGACCCACGCAACCAGGGCCACCAGCGGCCCGATTAAAGGTATCCAGGCGGTCAGCGCCCAGGCGATTCCGCCGAGGACCGCGGTGAAGATCGCACGGGTGTAGTCATTGACGTCGACAACGATCCTCGCGGCGAGGTATATGGCCAGACCGCCGATCAGGGCGGCAACCACGAAGGAAACGAGCGAGCCGATGATGGGAACCATGCCAACTAACGTGGCTCGAACAAGTAAAGCCTGACCCCGGTTAGTGAGTAATGGTGACGTCCCAGAAATCACCTGGATTCATTTGACCTACCGCAGTTTGTTGCGAACAATGACCGAACCATCGGCTGGAACGGAACTCACGGTCGCCTCGTGGAACATTCACGCGGGGCGAGGGCTCGATGGGGCCTACGACCTCTCGCGCATCATCGACGTTATCGAAGCGTGTGATCCGGACGTCATCGGCCTCCAGGAGGTCGATCGACAGTTCAGAGCACGCAGCTCGTTCGACGACCAGATCGAGATCCTCGCAGAAGAGTTGGGGATGAACTATCGATTCGGAGGAAATATCCAATCGGACGAAGACTCGGATGGCGCCTACGGGATTGCGACGCTGGTCGATGAGAGTTGGCCCATCGTGGAATCCACGCACTCGCTTTTGCCTACGGTTCCGGACCGGGCATCGGAACTCGAGCAACGAGGGTTGCTCACAACGCGGTGTGCGATCGGGGATTCGACGTTCGTCTTGCTCAACACGCACCTCGGCCTGGACGCCGAGGAACGGAACCGGCAAATCGAATCGGTTCTCGAGGTTATACGAGAAACGAGCGACCCGCTGGTGCTCGTTGGTGACATGAACGCTCGCCCCGAGTCCGAGCCAATCCGTCGGCTGAAAGAACAGTTAGTAGATATACAGCCGAGCGCCGACGACCCGATGGGGGGTACCCATCCTACTGACGATCCCGAGAAACGAATCGATTACCTCCTCGTGTCACCGGCGATTGCGGCAGGCACCACGAAACTTGTCGCCTCGACAGCCTCCGATCACGCACTGATAGCAGCCGAGCTGACGATACCAAACTGAGAGTAATGTTTCGGGGTCACCACCGAGGTCACGCGAAACGATGATCTGAAAAGGGCGCGTTCGATGGCCAACGCGTCGAGTCGTCTTGACCTACCGATCGACAGGATGATCACGCCCGAAGTTGCCACTTTCCATTGTCACACGACATCAAGGAGGCATTGGTCCCTAACAGATGGCGTGGACCCTGACCACGTTTAGCCTGGTCGTCCTGGGGAGCGCGATAGTGGCTATGCTCGTCGCCGTCGCTGTGCTCCGACAGCGACGGCGACGTTGGCCCTACCTCTCGCTGCCCTCATGCTGGCTGTCGCTGCCTGGGCACTTCCGCATGCAATTGGTTTTGGGTTCGAGACCGAGGCCCAGCTGCTTCTGTGGGAACGGCTCCGGTACCCCGGGACGGTGGCCGCACCGGTCTTGTATCTACTCTTTTCGCTGCAGTATGCGGGATACGATCGATGGGTCTCCACGCGCACCATTGCCGGCCTGAGTGCCGTGCCGCTCGTGACGATAGTCATCGTCTGGACCGGCCCAGAGCTGGGCCTATTCTGGACAGCGATCGACGTCGACACGGCCTTCGGGACATCGGTGCTCGCACCCGAATACGGTCCATGGTATTGGATCAATCTAGCGTATCTGTATGCTGTCACCGCGACCGGTCTCACTGTCTATGCGAGTCTTGTCCTGAAAGCCGGCGCGATCTATCGCAAGCAGGCGCTCGTCATGTTCCTCGCCGGAGCGCTGCCTTTGCTCGCGAACGCGACGAGGATGTTCGGGTTTGTGTCGAGTCCGGCGGTCGACTTCACGACGGTCGGACTGGCTGCGACGGGAGTGTTGTTCGCCGTCACGTTGTTTTACCTCGATCTGCTGCAACTCCGGCCGGTGGCCAGGGAGCGATTGCTCGAGCAACTCGAGGATGGTGTGATCGTCATCAGGCCATGCGGTCTCGTCCGGGATCACAACCCGATCGCTGCCACATTATTCCAGGACTTGCTCTCAACCTACCTGTAGACGGGGTACTGCCGTCGAAAGTGACACCCGATGGCGGCGAACTAGTCGCGGAGATGGACGGCGAAAAGCGGTTCTATCGGAGTCGAGCGAACCCGATCACAGACTCGCGGGGCCGGGAAGTCGGTCGAATCGTGTATCTGAACGACGTCACGGACATCGTCGAGCGGGAACAGCGAATCAGCGTGTTGAATCGCGCGCTGCGGCACAACATCCGGAATGAAATGAAGGTAATCGGTTGTCGCCTCGAGACGCTGAAGCCAACCACGCCGGCCGACCGGGAACACGTCGAGACAGCACAACACCGAGTCAACCGAGTGATCGATCTATCCGAAAAGGCACGACTCGTTGAGCAAACACTCGAAGTAGGTGAGGAGTACTCGGTCGTTTCCCCGAAGGAGGTGATCGCCGACGCCCTCGCAACGGTTCGCGATACCTATCCAGAGGGACGCATCTCACTGGATGTTCCCGAGAATCGCGACGTACGCGTGGTCAACACACCGCTGTTAGAGCTGGCAGTTCGTGAACTCGTCGAGGATGGTGTCGTCCACCACGATCAACCGGAACCCTCCGTCGACGTGCGCGTGACAGCAAACGATGATTCGGTGGCAATTAGCGTGACAGACGACGGACCCGGCATCCCAACGGAAGAGATCGCTGCCATCGAAGCACGTGCGGAGACATCGCTTACGCATGCCAGTGGCCTCGGTCTCTGGGTCGTTACCTGGTTTGTCACTCTCTCAGATGGGGAACTCACGTTCGAGGAAAACCAACCACGCGGGAGCAAAGTCACGATCAGGTTACCAAGAGGTAAAACGGTGTCTCAATGAACGAGCCAACAGTATGTCGCCAGAAAGATGGGCGGGCAGGAGGAGCTTCGCGCGCCGTGAAGTTACCGAATGCCCGATAGGAAACGACGAACGATCGCTCCGACCGATCGAGGTTCAGTCTGATTGGGGGTCGCTGGCTCGGCTGCTTCGATCTGCTCGTCACGATCCTGAATGACACGCTCGTATTGCTCGATGAGAGCCTGACAATCACTGGAAGCCTCATCGCCACTCGCGGGTTCGGTTACGTTATTCGGTTCGCCCTCCACCGGCTGCCCCTCGTCGATCGCTCTTCGCAAGCGCTGTTGTCGAGCTTTGAGTGAGGTAATTTCAGCATGCAAGAGATCGAGTTGTAGCTGGAGGCTCACAGGAGAGTTGGTGGCATCCACAGTGACGCGCGACGGTGTATCTTCGTCCCCTTCTCCTTCACTCGACCATAGGATTGGAAATTGGGCCGATGCTGGACGTCGGTGCTGTTCGAGATGAGTACCTGATTGGGACATCCGTGGCGCACGCATGTACCAACCCAGGGCGGATAAAGCTCAGTCAGACCGGTGTCCTACGCCTGGCAAGTAGCCGAGAAGACCGCACATTCTGGCTCAGTTTCAGCTCGTTCCGGCACACGTTCTCACCCGAGGTGGCGGAGTGTCGCCGGCCCGTGTCGACTATTCACGACTCCTGGCTCCACTGGCGAGTTCGACGTCGAATTTCCGCTGCCCGTTCGGGGTGAAATCGTTCGTCGTTGCGTTCGAGTTTCTCCGCCACAGCAGCTACGAGTTCGAAGTCCAGTTGATGTGCCATGGCCATGCAGTATATGACGACATCAGCAAGCTCCAATCTCACCTCTTCGACAAACTCGTCCCTCTCCACGATCTGTTCGCTATCGAGGTTATCGTGCCAGAGGAACAACTCGAGCAATTCCCCGGCCTCGATGTTGATCGCCTGCGCGACGTTCTGGGGAGTGTGAAACTCCGTCCAATCCCGTTGTTCGAGGAACGCGATGTACTCCTGTTGGAGCTCTGTGAGGTCGTTTGACATGAAGTTGGATTGGAGATATTGTCAATGAGCGTTGTGGTTCGTCGGGAAGCATCGGAAAGAGAGAAGCGGAGGAAGCGATGTACGGCGGTACAGGTCTGACCAAGGGTATGATTCCAAACTCAAACGGTTCTTTGATCCGATCAATGACGTCGTTTTTACCCGGGCGATCTACGTGGTTTCGAGCGAAACCAGTGAACCGGTCGGTCGCGTATAACCACTGAATACCGGGATCCTGCCTTTTTCGAAAAGGTTCAATCACGATTTGAGCATTCAGATATGTTTTATTGGCCCTCGGCTAACGAGTTACCGCCCCGATGCGCAATATCAATTGCCCGAACACAGTGCCAGGAGTGAACGCGCGATGAGCCTGCGGCGGTTGGTCTCCCCTCGTCGGGAGATCACGCTTCCCGACGAGCCGGAAATATGGGATCTTTCGAGCGAGGAAGCCGGACAGGCGTTCGAAACGCTGTCATCCGAAACGGCCAGACGGACCCTTTCACACCTCTACGAGGACCCGCTGACAGCCTCGGAATTAGCGAACCGTCTCGATTCGTCCCTCCAGAATGTCGACTATCACCTGAAAAACCTCCTCGAGGCGGGGTTGATCGAGGTAGTATCGACGGAGTACAGTTCGACGGGCAACGAGATGAAGGTGTACGCACCGACCAACAATGCCGTACTACTCCTGTCGGAAGATTCGACGGCCCGCCGGATACGGAACCGCCTCGGCCGATTGTTCTCGAGTCTGCTGCTGATCGGTCTCGGGGCGCTGGTATTTCGCACCCTCTTCGTGGGGACGATCATCGACATTCCAGAAGTAGAAATTAGTCTCGACGACGAGGAACCGGAGCCGGTGGCAGAAGACGTGGATCTGGACGATGCTGACCCAGCCGACGATACGTATCAGCTCGACACGGCTGAGGAATTCGTTGCGACAATCGATCCGGTGGAACACTTGCCACTGTTACTCGATCCCGGGGTCGCATTTCTGCTGGGAGCGGTGTTCGCGATACTTGTCGTAGTTGGACTGCGTCGATGGTGAGTCGACGCAGATCAAGGCATACCACTGTTCTGATTACTTTGTACCTGTTACGACCAGCGACACTCCCCGTCACGGTCAGTTGGGACTCCCGACTCCCGCGGGACCGGCATAATTCAGCCGAGTGATCCACTCCTTGGGACTGACAGCAGCAGCTAGAATGGCGAGTTATCGCCACGCTCCATGCCGTGTGCTCTCAGTCGTCTAGATGCTCGATGCCCTGTTTCGAGACGTTTGCTTCCGTGACCGCATCCGGAAGCCAGTCCGGGCCCTCCTCGGGTGCGCTCTCTTCCCAGGCCCACGCTTCGTAGATGTGGACTTTATCGGTCCCGCGTTCCCGCAGTTGCAGCTCCTCCGGATCCGCATCCTCCTCGGACGGCGCCGGATCGAGGCGACGTGCGGCCTTCATTGCCGCCTGTCGGGGGTATTTCCCCGAAAAGACGCTCGATTCACTGCCGTCCGGTTCCCGTACTACGAAGTTTCGCTTGCCGTCCTCTCGTGCCATTGCTGGGTGCCTCACCACCCACTATGCACAATGCTGACTAAATACTATGGCCAAAAATGGCCCCATAATCGGCTTCATGCAGGAAGTTCGCCTGGTACTCGGTCCATTCCCTACCGTGCCAACCGCATGCGATTGAGGAGCGGATGGGAAAACAGACCAGGAATAGGACGAACGACCTGAAAGAAGTGTACGGTTGAATCGAGGGAACGCCTCGTCGTTTCAGTACGGGGAGAAAGCCGACCAGTCGTCTTCCGAACAACCCAGTTCGGACGGCCCGGGCCACCCCTCATCACTTTCGGTCACTTTCAGGTGCCGCCCTGGCTGATCCTCAGGTCGATTGTACCCCCCTGACCTCGATCATCGATGCGGCGAACCAACAGGCTCGCAGCGACACCACGCCATTCCTGGCAGCAAGCGAATCTCTGTGAGGACTCGCCGCCAGACGTGGCGACTACAACGGAATCCACCATCGCCGTCCAGGCATATTTCGAGCAGCAGGACTGCCGGGAGGCAGAGACTTATCCGCTGTACGATGAGTAGTGTCGGTGTCGGGTACGGCCACTGCCCAACAACTCGCCCGAAAGAACGACGAGGAGACGGAATCGTTCGATGATCCCGCCACAGCTTCCGTCGAGAACAACCCTCGCGTTCCAGGCTTGAGGTAACCGCGAGGACAGTTCCCCATGGCCCAGAACGGGCACAGGACGGACACCGATATGGCGGTGACGTACTGCCAGTGGACCTCCAGCTCGTCGGCAAAGAAGGAAACGCCCGGATCAACCGACAAACGAGACGTGAGCAACCCTGCAAGTTCCATCGGGGCGATGACTCGTTGCGTCGCCCACGAACGAATCTCGCTCCGTTAGTGGCGAGAGGAGGTCAAAGCGGGTCGTCATCCAGTAGCCCATCGTCTCCGTCATCCCCGTCATCGATGTCGTTGTCTCCATCGTCTGCCGGCTCAGTCTCCTCGTCGTCCGTATCCTCCCCGTCGTTCGAGTCCGCATCGTCCTCGTGATTATCGCCATCGTCTGCCTCGTCGTTGCCACGATCCGAATCGTCGTCAGCTGACTCGGTCGGAGGCTCCCCCACGTCGCCACCTTCCTCGAAGATATCGGTGCCGATCCACTCCTCGTAGGTTAGCGCATCGAGATCGACCGAAATTTCTTCCCCAGTGGGCAGTTCGATGACCGCAGCGAACTCGATTCGAAGTTCACTGACCTGATGGCCGTGAACGTCCTCGTCAAGGTGGGAAGCCCACCACTCATCGAGTGCCGTGGCATCGATCGTCGTCGTCAAATCAAGTTCCTCCCGACCACCCCCTTCGATTACGTATTCTCGCTCGGTATGCCCCTCCCCAACCTGAATATCGTTCATCGAAATCTCATACGCCGTTTGCGTTATCACGTAGGGTTCGATGTTCGGGTTGTAAACGAGAAAGGACATGTCGATGGGTGTCTCCGAATCGGTTACCTCATCCCAATTTGCTCGCGTTTCGTTGATGTACAGTACCGGATCATCAGCGAGGTCGTGATCGGCGTTCACCGCGCGCGTCTCGTCAGAATTGAATGCCGCCAGTAGATCTGTTTCGACGGCCGTTTGATGCGTGTGCTCGAGCGTACGATCGAACCGATCCGACGACACGGTGACGTCAATGCGGACATCGGAGGACTCGTCCTGGTCGATGTGGGTCGGCCACCACTCAGTGATCCGCTCGTTCTGCAGCGTCGTTGTCAACGCGATCGAGTCGTTCTCGCTTCCGAGGTCGATCCCGTCGATCTCCCCGGTTGCCATTGGAACCTGGTTCATCCGGATCGAATAGTTGCCCACAAGCCCCTCAAGCGACGCCCCGACCGGGTTTGGATTGTCGATATGTACCGTCGTTTCAACTACCGACTCCGTGTCGGTGACCTCGCCGAACGAATTCTCGACGCTATCGATTGCGGGTGCGCCAAGCACTCCAAACCCGACCGCGGCGGCCAGGAGTATCACACCGAGGATGGCCACCACGACAACAATTCGTTTGATTGAAAAGAAGTCGCGAACGCGATCGATCATAACGCCGACAACGTCCGAGGCCCAATAAATCCGCCGTCATGAGATAGGTGAATAATGACAGATCCTCAACTGTCGCGACGGGCACGACCCGTCTGCAGACAAGTTTATTGCGTACCACAGACCGAGTGGCCAGGGGTCCTTCGAACATCAAAGATATTCGTGCGGACAGGGCACACTCCGCGTCGCGAGCCACGTGATACCGAGGTCGTTTACGGAAACGACTGGAGCGAGTACCCATCACTGTGGAGAACGTCTTGGACTACCGGCTTGTGGGCATCCTCGAGTGTTTGGCGTGGGCGAAGCACTCGCTTTTCTGGATCGTCGACATCGAATTCGTACGTACTGACGACGAGTTCATCAGTTTCGTCGCGTTGAACGACCTCAACGAGGACGCTATCCCCGAGCGGGTACGCCGCGACATCGATGAGATTACCCATCGTTACCACCCCGACCCGCCTGGGGCCTGACGGTACCCTGCAGGGGTTGGTCTCTTCGGAACGTGTCGCCATCCCGACTGTAGCGTCTTCGCTCGTATGTCAGCTTGCATCCCGAGGTGTTCCATCTCATCGCATCGCGATGTCGGTGGGCTTGGGGGGACTGATGAACGCCGAGGGTACCGCGGATCGTAGAACCCGTTAAAGTCACATTCATTCATTATAGACCCCGTGATTGTTTAAGCATTCCGTCTACATGATATCGGCGTTTCCTCGAGGCATAGATAGATTCATTCTACCGACCAAGCGGCGGGTAGATGCTATATCCGTTCGGGGCAGGTCACCGACTGCAGACAGGGTGGGTCTTGTTTAACGGCTGAAAATCGGCCGTCTTGAGTGCTGGGGAGCTAGTATCGATGAACTAGTAACTCCAAATATATACCAAACTTACTATGAAGTGAAGCGGGACGGTTCCGGTGTGCAAACCAAGACATCCCGCTTCATCAAGCAGATGGTGTCACTTGCCAAAACAAGCCGTCGTTGGACAACCATCTCCGGCATTTCGACCCGGTAAAGGTGGCTAAGCAGACTGGGTGATCATCGCGAGTCAGGGACTGAAAGAGTCCCTCGATCATCCTTACCGGAAGCTGATGGTTGTGATCAGAGAAATGCCGAGAGTGACGAGAATGTTCGGTTTAACGTTTGAAACGGTTCCTCACTTGGGCACAGTTTTCTTACCCAAACAACGGCTTCGGATAACACACTTGCGGGCTGTTTATGATTATTCGACTGAGCTCCATGATCTTGGAGAGATCCGGGCAATCGACGCAACCGGTGTGGCTCGCATCGCCGCGGGCTAGCACTACGCCAAGCGAACGAATCACACGTTTCAGGCCGTCAAAACGTCGTTGCTTGTGGATTGCGAAATCAGTACGATTCTAGATAGACATTGTTCGATGAAACAACCGCACGACACTCAGGTTGGCTGGCAACTCCATATCAGGAATATCTATCAACTGTCAACTGTGACTTCTGACAAGAGATACGATTGGGAGCTGCTTCGACGAATACTCCGTGAAGAGGGCGTTACACCGTTAATTAAGGCCCGATCGAAGAACTTGCCAGGAACACCCAAGAATGCCTTGATCGATGATACGAGGTATCATCAGCGGTCGAACGTTCAATCTGTCTTTTTCGGATCACGTCCCGCTGGGCGACACGTTGTTGGCGCGAACGTGGTTCGGTCAGTTTCGTGGGCTCGTGCTCAAATGTGCGGTTCGAAACATCGAACGCGCCGTTGAGGTCTGAAACATGCCAATTCGAACCCTTAAACAAGGCCGACAGGGCGTACGTCCGCGATCCCCGGGAGTGTCAAATCTGTTACGGAGATGCCAGCGATCGACCGGTTTGTTGAGCACGTCATCGACAACCGGTTCTCCCCGTCAGGATGTCCTGGCGTATGGGACCGTTCGGTGGGGTCGTCCCACCCCCAGGAGAAGGCATGAGCGCACATCTTCTCGGCTCATCCGATTCGTGGTCTTATCGAGACTGGGTGGAATCGACGCTATGACCGCCTGAGCGCGGTGGTAGCACAACCAGCGATCGGGGAGCCGGCCGTCGTAATGTGTTATCGGTCGGCGCTTGTGGGTTTGATCGCCCGAAGGGAGAAGGTAAACGGGAGATCGTACGGGAGATCAGGCAACCACCAGCGACCGAGTTCGTCTTCCTCCATCGCTTCGAAGCGCTGGAAGAACGACCACGGGAATTCGTGGAGGAAGTCGATCTCCAGTCCGGCATCTACTAACGCGGTGACGATCGTTCCGAGCGGATGAGCGAAGCCATGGGAACGCTGGTTTTCCAGCCCGAAGTCCCACCCGGCGTAACTTCCATCGAATTCCTCCGTGATCGGTTCAGAGTCGAAATACGGATGCGCGACCGAGAGGTCCTCGCCAGTGCTTTCGTGGTCGAACATCCCGGCGATCGGATGCCCGTCCGCGATGTAGAACGTTCCTCCTTCAGCAATGTGTGCGGAGACGACCTCGGCCCAACCTTCGATGTCCGGAAGCCAGTAGATGGTTCCGTACGACGTGAACACGACATCGAACGTCTCCGGAAGCCGGTCGGGGAGGTCATACACGTCGCTCTCGATGAAACGTGCCCGATCCGGATCCAGGCCTACGCGATCACGGAGTTCGCGGGCGGTCTCGATCGCTGTCGGGGAGAAGTCGACGCCCGTCGCGTGGCGTACGCCTTCATCACGAACCCAAGAGAGCGTGTCGAGCCCGAAGTGACACTGGAGATGGAGGAGCCGCTTGCCGGTCGGATCGAGCTCGATTCGTTCCAGTTCTCGGAGGGTTGCATGTCCCGCGAGGAAGGATTCGACGTCGTAGTGGTCGGTATGGGGATGGTGGTCGGCCAGCTCATCCCAATGGGCTTGGTTGTCTTCGATGTACTGTTGGCGATCTTTCATGCTGGAGACTGTCCGGGATCGAAGATATACGCATGGGGTCACACGCCGCCTATTTCGCGCGATCTGGGGGAAATATAAGTCGTCTTGGGTATATGGTACAATCAAGCTCATGCAATTCCACCGTCGACGAATGACTGATCAGCGCAGGGGATTCTGATGGCGAGCGAGACATCGCACGCGGAGTGGCGTCGGGAACAACCTGTGGTGGACATGCACACGCACATTCACCCAACGTTCGTGGAAGAGGCGGTTCGATACATGGATCTCGTGGGACTCGAACATGTGGTAGACATCAGTCCGAATCACGGGGAACGTTTCGAACGTAAGCGCACGGCCTACGACGCCTATCCCGATCGATTCTCACTATTCGGCGGATTTGACTTCGAAGGATTCGGCGGCGACGACTGGATCGATCGTGAACTCGAGCGAATGGAAGCACTCGTGGATGAGCGAGCGGTTGGATTCAAGATCCACAAGGCGCTCGGAATGGAATACACCGACGAAACCGGGGAAATCATTCCGGTCGACGATAATCGACTCGCACCGTTGTTCGCACGTGCCGCCGAGTTGGACACCGTCATCGCGTTTCACATCGCGGATCCAAAATCGTTCTTCGTCGAGGAGGGTGAACTCGATCAACAGTGGGTGGATCAGGGTTGGTGGTGGGGCGACCGTGAAGAGTACCCGTACCAATGGTGGGATCTCATTCGCCAACTCGAACGCGTCATCGAACGGCATCAGGAGACGACTTTTCTCGGCGTTCATTTCGGCTGTGCCTCCGAAGAGGTCGGTTACGTCGCCGATGTCATGCGTGAACACCCGAACTATCTCATCGACGTGTCGGCGCGCCTCCCGTGGATCGGCGCCCACCGGGCAGACGCGGTCCACGACATGTTCGTCGAATTTCAGGATCGCATCATGTTTGGGACGGATTTTGCCGTCCGTGATCCGATCATGCTTGGTGTGCCGCAAGGATTCGACCCTGTCGACGAGGATGTGGAGACGTTTTTCGACGCTCATTGGGAATACTTCGAGACGAGTCGAACCGACATCGAGAGTCCCACGCCGTGGATCGCCGATTGGACTATCGACGCGATCGATCTACCGAGAGATGTCCTCGAAAAGTTTTATGTCAAGAATGCCGCGCGTCACCTCGGTGTCTGACCCGGTGACGGTCGTTCAGCCGAACCTGATCTCGATCCGGGCCCCGCTATCTTCTGACTCATCCATGTCGATCTGCCAGTCGTGTGCATCAACGATTCGTTTGACGATTGGGAGTCCAAGTCCCGTTCCATCTTCGGTTCCCGTGTACCCTCGCTCCCACACCGCCTCCCGCTCTTCCGGGGGAATACCGGGGCCATCGTCGGCAATGTAAAACCCGTGAGCATCCTCGAGGGTTCCAATCCTGACGGTGACGTCCGGGCCGCCGTGCTCGACGGCATTGCGAAACAGGTTCTCGAAGACCCGGATGAGCTGGTTCTCGTCCGCATACAGCTGGAGATCGGTCTCCACGCGCATCTCCGCCTGATCGTTGCCTGCACTTGCCCAAGCGTCTTTTACAATCTCGGTGACATCCAAGGGAACAATCTGGGTCACCGATTCCCCTTGCCTGGCCAGGGCAAGCAGATCGTCGATGATTGATTGAATTCGGTTGAGTGCGTCGTCGATGTGTTCGGTGTGTTCGCTATCGCAATCCTCGGCGACGAGTTCCAGCCTCCCTAACGCAACATTCAACGGATTCCGGAGGTCGTGGGAAACCATGCTGGCGAACTCGTCAAGTTGGTCACGCTGATGACGGAGCGCATCCTCCTGCTTTTTTTGTTCGGTGATGTCGTGGGCAATGACCGAGAGTCCCTCCTCGGACGGGTATAGGTGGGCGCGGAACCACCGATCCCACGGACCGTACCGCGCCTGGATCGATTTGGGTTCCCCGGCATCCATGGCTTCGTGGAACGCCTCGAAAAAAGGGGTCTCAGTCGCCCCTGGCAACTGCTCCCAGAGCGAGTCACCGAGTAGCTCGTCGGCAGCGACGTCGAACAACTCCTCCGCCGCGGAGTTCAAGTACGTGAATTGCCAGTCCTCGTCAACCGCATAGAAAGCGTCCGTCACCCGTTCGATGACGTCGACGGGCCGCTCGTTCGCTCGCTCGACAAACTGTGCCCTTCGATACTCCGCCGCCGCCTCGTCGACCCGGTCGAGGAGGTCCTCGAACTGGCCCCGGCCACCCTTGAGGACATAATCCGTCACCCCGGCGGAGATGAACTCGCTTGCGACTTCCTCGCTCCCTTCTCCCGTCAACACGATGAACGGAAGTGTCGGGGCGTCCGTTCGCACCTCCTCGAGAATCTCCAGACCACTCATCTCCGGCATTTCGTAATCGGAAACGACACAGTCGAAGTCGCGGTTCTCGATCTCCTGCAGCGCCGCGGTGGGGTCCGTCGTGGCCCGCAGTGTTACGTGCGGAGCGTTGGCGTCGAAATAGCCGGTAGCTAACTCCAGATACTCGGCCTCGTCGTCGATGAGTAGCACCTCCAACCCCCCGCGCATGGGAATAGAAACATGAAGGGTACAGCAAAGACGTTTCGATACTCCTACCATTTCACGAGCGGGGATATACAATCAACGCCGCTCGATGGGTTCCAGTGCCACTGGCAGGGCGCGGACATCGAGGCAAATCTTTCCCTAACGTTTACGACTAAATAACGATACCTGAACAAACGAGTGTGTACGGAATGGTAGGGATCGAAGAAGCGTTACGGTATCCGATGGAGCGGGAGAACTGGTACACGACGATCGTCATCGGTGGGATCCTTTCGTTATTTTCGTTTCTCATCATCCCCCTGTTTCTGGTGTACGGATATCTGCTTCAGGTGATCCAACGTCGCCTGGCGGGGCAGTTCGAGCCTCCAGTGTTCGAAGAGTGGGGACAGTTACTCGTTGACGGCGTCAAAGTCTGGATTATCGGACTCATCTACCTGTTGATCCCCATCTTGATTGCGGTCTTTACGGTCGGAAGTGCACTCGTCGGCTTCGTGACTGGGACGGAGGTTGGCGCCGCAATCGGACTTGCGGGTATGGTCGTTGGACTGTTCGTGTCGTTCGTGCTTTTCCTCGTGTTCGGGTACATTGCAGCGGCCGCGATCGTCAACTTCGCCCACGAGCAGGAATTCGGTGCAGCGTTTGATTTCGCGTCCCTCAAACCCATTCTACTCCACGGCGACTACGTTGTGGGGTGGTTGATGGCCGTCGGCGTACTGATCGGCGGTGGCATCCTCGGTGGATTCCTCAATGCCGTCCCAGTACTCGGCGCGATCCTCGCTGCGTTTCTCCTGTTCTACCTGCAGGTGGTCGCGGTCGGCATGATCGCCGATGGATTTGCCGCCGCGGCGGAGTCTCTTGCCCTCGGCGACCAAGCAGTCACTGACGAGGCGCCTGCCTGAATGATGGCATCAACGCTAAGATAGGCCCACACGAACATATACAAACTCGCTATCGGACCCTAGTTCGTTTTTGTCGAAACCCCGTCTGGGACACCAATACCCATCGATTCGAGTGCGTATCCTTGATCAATGAGTTGGACATTGCCGTCACCGTCCACGCGGACGTGATAGCCAAAATAATCGAACTCAACCGTGACCGAGTCGTCAGCACTCTCGACTAACCGCTCCAGACACGTTGGATCGAGTACATCATACAGCGTTGGAAGATCAAGAGGGTCGATACCTGATAAGTCAGAAACATGATATATAATGGACTGAACGATGGTTTCGGTCGATAATTGTGACTGCTGATCAGGCATTGAAAGAGCATTATCCAGCCACCAGTAATAAGTATTGTTCACAACTAATTAGTTTTCACACCAGCACAAGTTTTTAATTGTACAATTCTGCAGTGGCGGAATAGCGGATTTCGAGAAAACGTGGGCACCTGATCGCCCTGGTCACTCTCCCCGATCGCTACACTCTCCGAAGACCCGGCACGACCGGCCGAAACGTCAATAACGATACAAGGAAACCACGAACGGCAACTTGCCGTACATCCAGATCGCGATCGGAATGCCCAGGATCGAGATGGTAAAGAGGTACGCAACGGCCATCCAGAGCAGACTCGCCCACCACCCGACGAACACGAACCAAACACCTCGGACGAGCAGACCATGTTGTTGGCTGGCCCGAACTGAGGAGCCTTCGTCCGTCGAGACCAACTCTCTTGTTGGGGATTTGAGCGAAACGACAAGCGGCACGAGATTGATCATTTTGATCCCCAGCGGTAACGTTATGATCAGAACGTTCAGCAACCACGCCAGGGAAAGCCAGATGCCGGTTGCCCACCAGCCGATCAACAAGAACCAGACGGCCCGCAAGAGCAATGACCGGTTCTCCGAAACGTTCCTGGAGCGCCCGTGGGACATAGCTAAGCAACGTACCTGCAAGGGGATGGATGTTCGCATCACTGTGGCTCACTTTCGTACTCGGTGAGGGACGGACGACGTCCCCCTCGAAAGTGCTCGGATTGACATCGTGGCAGCGGCTCCGATTTGAATCCCCCATACCATCACCTCCCAGAGGTCCGGGATGAGTTGTCCGCGAACGAGATCTCGTTGCGAATAATGCCATCGGCGTTACTGATCGGGAACTTCAATCGGTCGGCGGAGTATGACCCAGGATCACATCCCTGGATTCTCGTGGGCGGATTTGCATACGATGATCGAGGATATGCGCGGAACAGCCCTATGAGCGGGAAATTCCGGTCACTTATGAACGCGTTGGCAAGTCAACGGCTACGCTATTGACGGGGGGCAACGTAAATTGCCCATGGACATGGTCAGGCCGTGGGAAAGTGAAAACCCCTCTCGGGATCTCAGTGAGGCAGTCCTGGCCGCAGTGGCGCGCGCCGAGGGAAAACAACCCGCGGAACTGTCACCGCCGCTCTTTGACGTGATCGACCCGGACGCACTCGATCACCTGTTCGATGGAAAGCCAGAGACAGCGGGCACGGTCGCGTTCCGATATCACGGGTATCTCGTGATCGTGGACCAGTACGGTCGCGTCACCGTCGAGGAGGAAACCCCGGTGCCAAGTGACCCGCTGTAACGAAGTGGCCTCCGGATTACCGAGCATGATTTGGAGATCTCTCGGGACTGTTACTCCTATTCCAGAATATCATTGATGATGAAATAGGTCCCCCGAGAGAGCTGATTTGGAGCCGTCTTTTTATCATCGCACGTGATGTTACACTTTCATGAGTGTCCTCGTCGACCTCACGACGCCCATCTCGGGGGACGTACCGGATTCTACCCCTAGACGGATCCTCCAAGAACTCCCTTCAGCAACCCTCGAGGTCGTTCACGTCGGTCAGGACGGCCTCCTTGCGATACCGTACCTGTGGGTTCGCGGGGTCTCCGGCCGTGATTTCGAGGAAGCTCTCACGAGCGACCCTCGAATCAGGGACACCGAACGGCTCGACGACGGCGATCAGGGGACGTTCTACAAGGTCGAATGGGAGGTCGATAGCCCGTTGATCGACTGCGTGCTCCACACGGACGGAATTATCCTGGCAGCCAACGGTGATGGAAACGCGTGGTCCCTAAAAGTGTGGTTCGAAAGTAACGAACTGGCGAGTCGGTTTCAATCGTGCTGTCACGAGGAGTCAGTACCGATCGAGATCCGCGAACTCGCCTCGGTTACGGATCTCATGTCCGAGACGAACTCGCACATCACGCACGAGCAAGTAGAGGCCATAACGTTGGCCTACGAACGTGGCTATTTCGAAGAGCCACGGGGAACAACTCAGTCAGAGCTCGCGGCGGAGCTCGGTATTTCGACGACTGCCTTCGGCCGGCGACTCCGTCGCGGCGTCCGAAACCATCTCGAGTACACGTTGCTCGACTCGCCAGGGTAATCACCACGGGGCATCGGTACTTTCTAGCTGATTCGACGAACAGTGACTTTTTCTCCCGTGATCGGTCAGCGCTCGGCACTGCGCCGTCTTTGAGAGCTTGCTACAACCGATGCCTCGAAAAAGATTTTCGTCCGGTGAGCACCGTAGAGCGGTGAGAGATTCCAGAATCGGACTATTGGACATCACATGCTTCGATTCAGAATGCAGGTTCGGATGGTGGTCCGGTTGGGGTCCGGCCAACCAGTCGACAGACCATGCATCGAACATCACTCGGGACGGTACAAATGCCGATCTATCGTACAATTACTGACGGCTCAAGCCATTGGAGTGTCAGCAGCAGCGGGTGAGCATCCCGGCCTACAAGTCCAATCCGCGGGTCGCGAAGGCAGGTGTGTTGAGGCGTGCTCTCGGACTACAACCGGGCTTTGCACCTAGAATCCGATAATCGGACGAGACATCGTCACTACAAGGTGAGGAGCATAAAGGATGGCAAAATAATTCATTGGACTGACATTATATAGTCATTCGTCAGACGTGCGTCCGACGATGGTCCTCATCAGCACATACAGACTTATGAGGGAGAAATGATACGTTCTGTTATGCCCGAAAGCCTGACTATGTGTCTCCTCGAACGGGTCGCGAACGCGAAGGGCGCCGATATCCTCGAACTCCCGCCGCTCGGGAAAACTATCGATCCGGAAGCAATCGAGCGGCTCTTCGACGAGCGGGCACAGTCAGTGGCCCTCGAATTCACGTACGCAGAATGCCATATTTCGATCGCTGGCGGGAGGGATCCTCACATCACCGTCGAGCGTTAACTCGATCTAGTGTGGAATACACACCAGTCTGGGACAACCCGACCTTATCGTCCACGCATCGGCATCGTTCTCCAACGCAAACGGGTATATCGTTGGAGAGAGGAAGACGCGCACCTAGCGCCGGTAGCTGAGCTCCGTCCTTCACTGCACGTGCGTCACCAACGAGAAGAAAACTGACGAATTTTCGGTGCATGCGACGATCCGGCCGGTACAACCTGGCTGAAATCCCCTGAGTGGGTGCAATGCCACCAGCAATGGGCGATCCGTGGCTGTCGGGTAAGTATTCGGGTTCGTGAACCGCGGCGCAAGCCTTTTGCTCCATCCCGATCTAAAGTTGATCCTCGCTGCACATGCACTACTATGATCTCGTACTGGTGGCGATCGCGGCGAGCCTAGCTATCGGGGTGATCGTTGCGGTGTTTACGCCAATCTCGGCCGCGATCTCGATTTCGATATTGGGACTGCTATCGATCGCAATCGTTGGGCACGCGCTGTTTGTCAACGGGCCGATCGAAGAACTCGAAGATCTCACCGAGCCGGTTGAGCCCGAAGAGGTGCCTGGACTTGCGACGGTCGCCGAACTGACCGAGCAACACTAGAACATCTGACCATAGCGCATCGGGAGCAACCCGTATCCGAGGCCGACCTTACTCGAGTCCGTACGACTCTTTTCGTTCGACCGTATTCTCGTCGATCTCGACACCGATCCCGGGTCGCTGCGGGAGCTCGATTACACCGTCGTTGGGCACGATTGACTCGTCGAAAAAATGCTGGTATCGAGCATTTCGCTGGATGAGGAACTCGACCAACGGGCAGACCGTCGGGGGTTGGGCCGCGATAACGTGAACGTTCGCGGGAACGGAATGGCCGTGCAGCATCACCGGGACATCGTGTGTTGACGCCAGGGTGCAAATCTTCGTGGCTTCGGAGACTCCTCCGGTATAGTAGGTGTCAGGCTGGATGATGTCCAGGGCATGCGCGGAAAGCAACTGATGAAAGTCCCACCGAGTGGTATCGTGCTCGCCACCGGCGATCGGAAACGGCGCGTCGGCGGTTAGCCTGGCGAACTGATCGATGTGCTGACTGTCGATCGGTTGTTCGAGCCACCGAGGTTCGTATGGCGCGAGCCGGTTCACCATCGTTCTCGTGTATGACGTCCCCCAGCTCCGCCAGCAGTCGAACATGATGTCGTAGTGCTCTGGCGTTGCTTCGGTGGCCGCCTTGGCGAGGGCGAGATTCCGTTCGATTCCCTCCTCACCGGAGCCAGGCCCGTGGCGGAAAAACCACTTCTGTGCCTGGAACCCGCGTTCGTGATACTCGGAAGCCCGCTGACGAACGTCATCGGGATCAACGGAAAAGCCGAGCATGGATGCATAACAGGGCAAGGTATCCCGGGTTGGACCGCCGAGCAGCTCGTAGACCGGCGCATCGTAATGCTTCCCGCGGAGGTCCCAGAGGGCAACATCGATGGCGCTGATCGCCTTGGCACGGACGCCAGTGATCGCATCACCCCATCGCCCAAAGAGTACGTCCGCGATCTTTTCGGTCGCGAGCGCGTTCTGGCCGAGCAAATCCTGACCCATTTCGAGGGTCGCGGTTGCCCAGAGTCGGTCCAACGGCCCTCCAAGGCCTCTCAGGCCGTCGCTCGTCTCAATCGTGAGAAAGTACTGCGTCAGTGGATGGGGCCCTCCGGGCTCCGTTGTGACGTGGCGCGAGCCCACCGCTCGGTACTCGTCGTAGACATCGGTCGGCCGGGCGAGCCGCTCCTGCAGTATCCCCTCCGGGTACTCCTCGAGCGTTCCCTCAAGTTTGACACACGTGACATCCGTAATTTCCATCGTTCCGTCCACACGTGCCCAAGCAGGTGGAAAATAGTTTCCGCCGGGTATCGCTGGTCAGACTGGGGTTTCGCGACCAATCACGGCGTCCCGATACAGAGCCAATTCAAGTGTGACCCGGTGGATCGAGCTTCCCCGGTCAACGGGCAACTTCCGGTGGCTAGCTCCGAAGCTACCGTTATCCCAGAATATGCAGTTCCCCCGATCTCACGCCCAGGGGATCGCGACGCCCAGGTCCCCGGCCAGTGTTTCGAGCTCCTCGCGATCCTCGTCACACACTGGAACACCCTCCTTCCGGTAGGTTCGCTCACGTTCGGCTTCTGGACCGCCTGGGAGACGCGGGTCGAATCCGTCCAGCGGTTCCAGTGTCCGGGCCTTTCGGACGTAGGTATCCATCTTGCGTTTGAAGCGATCGGCGTCAGCGAACAGATCGACCCGACAGAACAAGGCGAACGCTCCCTGGTTTGCTCCAGCATACTCCTGGTATGCCGGCGCTTCGTCGAGACTTAACCCAGTAAGCAACCCACCCCAGGCTTGACAGACAGATCCCAGGCCGATCGACCGGAGTACGATGCCCGGCGCCAGCTCCTCGATAGCCTCCCGGTGGGGACTGCCCACGTACAGGTCCTGCATCGTCCCGAAATCAAGCACCAGCGGATCCTCTTCCGCAGTCGGCGCACAGAACGACATCGGGGAACCCCCAGCCGCGGTATGGATGGGATCCCCCGGTGTCATCGATAGCTGCACCCCCGAGGTGACGAAAGCGATGAGATCCTGCTCGAGCGCCTGCCGTGCATACCACCCTGCAGCGCCGAAATGGCCATGATTTCGAGTCGCCATCGCAGCGATGCCATGTTCCGTAGCCTTCTCGATTGCGAGTGTTGTCCCCGTATCGGCGGGAAAGTACCCGAGCCCACCATCACCATCGACGAGGACGCTCACCGGGGATTCTCGGATTGTCTCGATGTTCGGATCCGGGTTGATGTCGCCCTCGGCCATCATCCTGGCGTACCCCTTTCCGGCGTAGGTCGCTATCTGGCGTGACCCGTGACTGAACACCCCACGAAGGTCGTTGGCCGAGAGCATGCACCCCAAGCGGTCTGATTTGTCCTCCGGTAGCCCCGCTGCCAACGCCGTCTCACGAACGATCGTACGCAGCTCCTCGTGTGGAATCCGTGTATACTCCTCCGGCGGTTGGTTCATGGTGGATCTTCGCCCGGATTGACAAAACTGTGGAGGTTGTTCGATTCCGTTCGGCTGAGATGTGAATGGTCACCACGCGAGCCGTCCGAGAGAAACAAGCGAGCCCGCCGTTTCTGGTTAGACAGTACCCGCCGTTGATCGAAGCGTTCCCAGGGTTCTGGCGGCCTTAGGATTCACAGCCGGTTGAAGTTGCTCGTGGCAGAATTCCAGAGTGTTATTACATCGGATATGAGTGTCTCGATTAAACATGCTGGTGGGTGGTTTCCTCCTGTTGATCGTCGGGCTCGCCGTTGGCGCGCTGATCGCAATATACGTCGGTATCCATACAAACCTGCGGGAACTGGCAATGCTTTTTGGGATCGGCGGCTGGCCCGGCCGGATGGCAGCTGTCCAGGCGATACTGTGGATCGTGATCATCTTCATGATGGGACCACCTCCCGATGGATGGGTATTCTACGCGGTCGTCCTGATGCTGTTAAGTGGGACCCTGGCTATTCCGTTCTATGTCAACAATCGACCACTCTTGAGGACCGTTCGTGCCCACGAGGAACCAGTTGCCCCGGAAGAGAGGGTAAAAGACCAGCCATCCCTGCTGCCATGCTCTGGGCAGGTGGTCGTCAGCCCCGATTCTGACGACGACCAAGACCACCTGGAGCCCGTGGTCGCCCCATTTACCTCGACGGCGTGTGCTGCGTACGAGTGGGCAGTACAACGAAAACAACGACTTTCCAGACGAAGAGCCTACACGACGATCGATGCCGGGGAGGAGGCAGGCACCTTCGATATCGTGACAGATGGGGGGACAGTGACCGTAGCCCCCGAGGACCCGACGCTGCTCCTCGTGTACGGTGTGGGGATTACTGGGTATGAAACCACCACGAACAAGCCATCCCCATCGGATGCCACGACGACAGCCCAAAACCCCATCTCGTCGGCGTTTTCAGGAGAGATGCGATACTGCGAGACCACCGTCACCGATGGAGATGCGATTACAGTTATCGGCCCGGTGACCGACACTGCCAGTCCAGCGGATCACTCATTCACGCTCGCGGATACCGGGGACGAACCACTGTTCATCATCAATGCGGAGTACAAGCGACTCAAACGGGCCGTCGATCAGTATCTTCGATGGACCCCACACATCGGCGCCCTCGGGCTGCTCGGCAGCTGGGGGTACGCCGTTTTCCTGCTGCTCGCATGAGCAACCCACACGATATCCGCCACCGCTTTGCAGCATGTCGAGCCGTCGATCGAACCTTCACCTAGATGGCGTGTTTGACGAACTCAGGGACTCCGCTCACTCCTTCGCAAACTCGCTCATCGTGATGGACTCGATCGTGGTCTGCTCGCCCCAGCCGTCGGTGATGCGGAATTCGGCTTTCGAGAGGGCTACTTCGCTATCGACCCGGAGGAGCGTTCCGGGGTACGTAATCACCTCCGCACACACGTCTAGTCGCGAATCCGTGACCGCAGTCGCCTGGCCGGTCAGGAAGTACCCGTCATCGTTCGCGACGACCACGAATTCCCCGAACTCGAGGCGACGATAACACGCGTTCGGACCGACACTCTCTACGAAGTACACGAAGTCCTCATCGAAGTCGGTGAGTTCGATGAATCGTTCGACATTCTCGCTATCCTCCGTGATCACCTGTACCTCCTCTTCGGTGTCGAGCGACACGACCACACCCGTATCATCTGTTGTTGCTTCACTGTGCCAGGCGCCGGGAGATTTCGCGCTTGCCGGGACGATGTCGATGTCCTGAAGCGGGCCAGGTGTCTCGGGGATATCGTCGTGGTCGTCATCGTCGCCGTTCATCCGCTGGAGATCAGCATCCGAGGCGATGTTAACCCTGGTCTCCTCGCTAGTCGTCAAACTGACCCAGACGCGTGCTACCTCGTGCTCGGCTGGTCGATCGACGACTACGCCGGAGACTCGCGTCGTATAGTCGCCGGTCTGGATCCACGGCTGTCGGTAGTAGCCGTGGAGGTGGAGTTCGTCGCAGTTATCCTCGAGGCGTACCCATTCGTGACGGACGGACGAGGAACCGAAGCCGGATAGCACGACCACGACGGCCTCGACATCAAAATCAATCTCTTGTGCCCGATCCTGGGCATCGTCTCCGACGGGTTCGACGAGCTCCTCGAAGTCCTCCCGGGAGGTGAGGAGCTTGGCGTAGATCACCGAGTCACCGTCGAATTCGGTGACATCGACGACCGGTTCGCGGAATCGCAGATTGATGCGATCGAATCCGAGGTCTGGCGTCTCCTCCATCCGGGCGCCGAGATAATGTTCGTCCCACTCGTCGGCTTCCTCGACGTCATCGGGCTGAGGCGGCCGTTCGGGGTCGTGCGGAGGCTCATCCGTCAGGGGAAGGTCAAGCGGGTCACAGGATTCGTTGTCGTCGTTCGGCTCGTCGGTCGGAGCTCCAGGTTCGCCGTCGTCAGCATTGCCCTCATCCGACGTTTCGAGACAGCCAGCAATGAACGACGATCCTGCACCGACACCAGCGAGGACTACCTGTCTTCTGGAGGGACTCATGATTGCAAGAGTGTACGGACTGGAGGGATAAAACGAGGGAGTAAGTACAAAGAACGCTTTGAGTTTATCCATTGTTCCGGAAAATGGTGGGCCAGTCGATCTTCTTGGCAAGCGAACAGTAAGTAGCCGGACTGTGACGAATCCGATCATACGTCAGCGGATCGTTCACATTCAATGGGGGCCGGTCGGCGGGCGAAACACTCGTAAGGAGTGACAAGATGAGCGAGCGACCAGGAGCGGGATCGGGCCGTCGAATACCCTTCACCGGCGAATGCGCGAGCAAACCATCCGAGGCAACCAGAAGACAATTGCGTTGTGAGTCCAGTATCCGTTGTCAGCTTCCGAACACACGTATCGCTTCACTACTGCCCGACACGTTATCGCTGCCCAACCCGATACCCCGTCGATGACGGACGAGTTCGCCATCACCAATCTCGAGGACGTGAACGAGGAACCGTTCCCGGAATCGGGGCTCCCGCACCGGAAGCTCACCCAACCGCTCGGTTGCACGGAGGTCCGCCTGAACGCGGTAACCTTACTGCCCGGGCAGTTCACAGCGCTGCACGCACACGAACGGCAGGAGGAGGTGTATGTGGCGTTTGACGGGGGATGCGTTCAAATTGACGGGAAGATTTACGACGTGTCACCCCGTGGTATCGTTCGCATCGGGCCTGAGTCCGTTCGAAGTCTGCGCAACGAAACAGACGATCGCGAACAAACGTGGCTCATGATCGGCGCGCCCCCACACGGGACCGTCGAAGATTTCGGCGAATACAAAGTTTCCAAGGAATAACACATCTTCTGCACGTCAGAATCCCCGCAAAGCAGACCTGACGAGCTCACACGCACGGCTGTTTCAATAGCTGAAAGAGACGGATTGGGCAATTTACCCACATATCGTCAGTTCGTAAGGGGACAGGCAATCAACAATGAGAGTGATTTCCATAGTAAAACCGGATTTTCAGTTATCCCAATTATGTAGTGGGTTAAAGACGATTGTATCCGTATGCAGCGGCGTATTCTGCTTGGGTCTGGGGCCACGATGTTTCTAGCTGGCTGCACAGGAATCGGATCGGATGAAACGATACTCGATTCAGAAGTGACAGCTGAGGAGAACACCCGCGTTGTCGAATTTCTCGACGCTGGGGAGAACATCGCAAACGTTGACCTCCGGTGGCCGGAGGTCCATCCGCTACACGAAGCTTCCGTTGATCATTTCCACATCAGCCCGACGAACGCAAGCGGTCTCGAATGGATAGCGCTCACGTTGACCATTGCATTCGACGAGGAGTTTGAGCCGCCCTTTCTGTATCTCCAAGTTGATGGCACGGTACCGAGGTCGACAATCGATCGAGGGCGAGACGGAACGACAACAGTGCACATTGACGAACGAGCTGCCAGATACGATGGTCTCGATTTTGCCGTGGTCCGACGTGACGACACGGAGAAAAAAATGACGATGAACGTGAATATACAGGTGGAAGTAGCAGACAAGGGCATATTTTCGACAACATATTCGGGAGAGGAATCAATCTCGACGACATTACCGACCCGATAACACCGGGCGATCACCGCTTGGTGACAAACCGCAGCACTCTGCTATGGGCACTGGTCAACGTGGCAAAGTGGGTTTCTGCGGCAAACACGCCCAGCCACTGATCAGCCGTTTTCGCCCTTGTATGGTTACTCCGACCGTCGCAGTTTACGCTGAACGAGTGTTACGGTTTCGTTGAAGATGATACCCTCTATCGTTTCTGATTGACGAAGGGGAGACAATCACCGAGGTTACACGCTACAACGGCACGACTTCGGCGATTGTGACCGCGTTCTACCGACTTCTGGCGATCAAACGAGTTCGCCGTCGCATTATCGCCTGACGATGTGCCGTCCAATAGCTTACCGACAGACGTTATTGAGAACTCCTTCGATACCTACCACCGTCCTCTGAGAGAACGTTTCGCCAGACATGACAAGCATCACAGGACAGCTAAATCGCAGTCTCATCGGTCAGGGAATCGATTACGAATCGACCATTTTGTGCGTCGAGGGGAGGTAAACGAAGAGCACTCAGACGGTAAGAAGCAATTCTATTGCTGGATCGTGGTAATAAGAGAAAGAACAATGACAATGTATAGCTAAAATGCATGCACTTGACGGCTGATTGGTAGCCATGAGCGGATCAACACTTCAACAGATCGTTCGAGACAAAACGGTGTTTGTTGAGCCGAGGACCACCGTCGCGCAAACAATTAAGGAAGTCAGAGAATTTACGCCCACTGATGATGGCGCATCGGTGTACTATGTCTATGTGATAGACGATGAGAAACTGATCGGCGTCGTATCACTACGTGAATTGCTGAATGCGGTCGACTCTGATCCCGTCTCCGAGGTGATGACGACAGAACTTGTGACAGCGAGTACCTCCGATACATTGGCAAGAGTGATTCGTCAAATCATCGACTCTCGATTCGAAGTGCTTCCAGTGGTAGACGAATCGGAACGCTTTGTTGGGGTCGTAAGAGCGAACGACGTTATCGACGCGCTCGACGAACAAACGACCAAACAACTGTTCAAACAAGCCGGATTCTGGATGAGATAGCCTCCAAGAGGAGTTTCCTGAAACTCGTCAGCTGCTCACTGCGTGGCCAAAGACCGCCTGGGCCATGCGCTCGAGCAGGAAGGACCCCATCCAGTGACTCCTGCTAACGGTTTCGTCTACGTCGTTTCTAATGGGGACTCGTTGGTCGTGTCTGCCGATCTGGCAGATGTCGGTTGCGGCTACAAGCAAGACAAAAACGTGGAACTGCTCGAACATCAGTCCGAACCGCGACCTCATTCGCCTCGCTCACGTCTGAACCCAGCTTCGTGTGAACACGCCTGATACATCCGGGATCTACCGAACATCGGGCAGTGAAGGTACAAGCACCAGTTTCGCTCCCCACCCTCACATAGTCACGAGGGCGCCGGCGGATACGTCGGATAGCTCTCCGCCCCTTCCGTGTGCCTTCCAGTCAACTCGATCCACACGCCATCGGGATCGTCCACGCTTGAGTCCCAATGGAAATTTCGTACTGGTTCCCGTTCCAGCCGAACGTCAACCCGTCTTCTCCGCCCCCGGAACCACACGCTAAGTCCGATTTCGATGTCCTCATTTCCGTCATGGTCGATGGCCGCTGTACTGGCGGCGTCGAAATAGCGACGGTTCGGCCGGTAGTCATTGACGGTTTCCTCGAGGGGTCGTTCCACGAGTTCCACCGGTGAGAGGACTGGTTCGGTTCCTCGGCGATGCTTTGTGTCGATGGTGTCCTCGATTTTCGACTCGAGCCGAAATATCCGAGGGTTCTGGGGCCCCGGACCTCGCTTGTTTTCGCCGATGGCATCGGTCGACGCTCAGCATCGACGACCGTGTGATTGATTCCATCGTAGCCATCGGCATCCGCGATGTGCAACTCACCAAAATGTGGTTCTCCATCGTGAACCGGGAGAGGTAAGCTACCCCGCCGATTCACTCGTAGGTTAGTTTACGTCTCCATGTGGAGGCACCCACCGACGTAACCTCCAGCTGCGTTCAAGCCGACGAACCAGAGCAACATCATCGGCAGCATTACGACGAAGATAACCACTAACTCAAGCCCACCAAGAAAGCTGAATCCTGTAGGTATCGCTGCGAACAGAACGAATCCGAGAACCACGATCAGGAATAGGGGAATCGTGGGCAATCCTCCAGAGATGGCGCCTACTCTTGCTCCACGAGCAGGTGGTTCCGCCTGAAGGTAGCCCGCGACGCCACCACCGAGGAGTGGCGAAATTCCTGTGAACGAGAGGCCCAACGTGATAACCGCCCCAATAACTGCATTGATCCACGTAGCTCCCTGTCCCATGCGTGGAAAGATACCACGCCGGAAGTTAATTCATGACGTGTATTCTTCAATGTGAAATAGTAGGGCCTGACAGGATCGACATCAGCCGTCAATCTCTGTCACCTGGTACCAGAGATCGGTCATCAGAAATATGCGATAAATTCATATTCTCTGAAGATTCGATATATCAGCATCACAATTTCTATCATTTCACCCAGCACCCCCTGGCCATCTCCTCGACCGCAACGATCGCTACACGAACTAACCCATAGCGGGAACCGGCCAGGAGCCTTCGGCACTGAAACCCGCCCTTAGGACTCAACCACATGGTCTCGACGGGGGCGCTGGTCGTCTTTGGCATCATCGGTGTGGCAATCGTGCTGTTCGTATCGGAAGCGATCCCAACTGATGTCACAGCAATCGGCATTATCGTCAGTCTCGCTGTGCTCGAGCCACTGAGCGGAATCGACCACCAACTGGCGATCTCGGGTTTTGCGAGTACGGCGACAATAACCATCGTGGCGATGTATATGCTAAGCGCCGCGATTAACCAAACTGGAGTCATCCAGCGGTTGGGGTATCACCTCGCGACGGCCGTCGGCGGAAACGAACGGCGAGCCGTGATCGCGACAGTGGCGACGACCGGACCGCTCGCCGGGTTCGTCAACAATACGCCAGTGGTCGCAATGTTCATCCCGATGATCACCGATCTGGCCGATCGATTGGACATATCGCCGTCAAAACTGTTGTTACCGCTCTCCTTTGCCGCCATCCTCGGTGGAACGCTGACGCTCATCGGGACCTCCACCAACCTGATCGCGAGCGAATTTGCCGTCGAACTACTCGAGCGGGGACCTATCGAGATGTTCGAGTTCACGGCGTTAGGTGCACTGATTCTCCTCGTGGGGGCGACATACCTGTTCACGATCGGATACTGGCTGACGCCAGCCCGAATTGCTCCGAACGCCGATCTCGTTACGGAGTTCGATCTTTCGGATCATTTGACATTTGTTCGTGTCCGGGGCGGCGGAGTTCCCAATGGCAAAACGATCGCCCAATTGGAGGCTACACACGATATCCGGATCCTCCAGCATCGACCTACAGCGGCATCGAGTACGCTCGAAGAGCGGGATCCACCGACCCAGGTGAAACGAGAGCTTCAGCCTGATGGGGGCTCCCCGCACGACAAGAACGACGAGACATCGGAAGAACCGGTCCCCGCCGGACCGATCGAGAAAAGCACTGCTCAATCCGAGAGTCCGTCTGACAGTGAGATCTCGGAAGGGGACATTCTCACGCTACATGGCACCCTTCAGGCTGTCAATCAGTTCGTCCGGCAACACGACGCTCTCGAGCAATTGATTCGAAAATCCGTCACTGAGGAGAGCTTTGGCCAGACCGACGCGGACGGGATCCTGGCGAAAATGATCGTGCCACCGGATTCCGCATTCGTCGGACAGCGCATCCACGACACGCACCTTCGTTCAGTCTATGACACGACCGTTCTGGCGGTACGACGCGAGGAGGCGTTATTCCGGACAGACCTGGCTGACGTAAAGATCGCTGCGGGGGACGTACTGCTCGTGCAAACAGTTCCCGAGTCGGTTGGGTATTTCTACGAATCCGACGAAATCGTTGTGATCGAAGATACCCGCCCCGTCGAATCCCGATCGGTCGATAAACATGCACCTCCATCGGTTACATCCAAGGCACCGGTTGCACTTGGCATCATGGCGACTGTCGTGAGTCTTGCGGCGCTCGGATACGTCTCAATCGTCATCGCGGCGCTGGGTGGCGTCGTTGGAATGATCCTCACACGGTGTCTCACGATCAACCAAGCCTACGAGGCTGTCTCCTGGAACGTTATATTCCTCCTTGCCGGTGTCATTCCCCTTGGCTACGCACTCGAAACAACTGGCGGTGCGGCACTCATTGCCGGCGGCTTGGTGACCCTCGGTGACGTACTTCCCGTCGTAGTCGTCTTATTTGCACTGTATCTTCTAACGGGCTTACTATCGAACGTAATCACCCCGGTTGCTTCAGTGGTCTTGATGATCCCTGTCGGCATTCAAGTCGGGAGACAGCTGGGCGCGCCCGAATTTTCGTTTCTACTAACGGTGATGTTCGCCGGCGCAACCTCGTTCATGACACCAGTCGGATATCAAACCAATTTGATGGTATACGGGCCGGGGGGATACACCTTCATGGATTTCGTCCGTGTCGGTGCTCCGCTCCAGTTTTTACTTGCCGTGGTCTCCACGGGTGGAATCGTCGTATTGTGGGGTATCTGAGGACCGATCTCGAAGATACGCTTTCCTGGTTTGTACCCTCACATCAAGCGACTTCGTATATGTCCTGGCATGGGAAATCGTTCCGTAGCGATTTACGTATCAGTCGCATGTATGGAGAAGCTTGCCAATTGGAATCAGCAAACTCGAGATGGAGAGTGTGTCCGCTATAAGGTTACAACACCTTGTCGAGCCGGACAGGACTGCGATGCACTTCCGACTGTGACCAAGTAGTTCACAACACCGAGCGTCATCGATGTTCCCTGCTGGGAACGTTCCTGCCCTTTTGACCGGCAAAATAAATTGTCCCGCCGAGTCAACTGATCCCGTGTGGGTCCGGCGTCGGCTTAACTACTCATGACAGTGCCTGTCGTGTCAATGTTCGCAGGTTCGCTGCCACCCCACAAGGTCTCCTACGCCGAGGTCAACGAGACGCCTCTCTCGAGCGGAGGTCGCTCGTATCGTCCAGGCGGCAACCAAATCACGGCCTCATTTACAGGGATCAATCCCCATTTCGGGAGTGGAGACACCTTGACCCCACTAGCTCCCATCCGGATCCGCGGACGGACGAAGGCGAAACGTGGCCCGCCCCTCTCTGTGGTCGTTCTGCAGGCGCGCTGCCTCCAACCCACCATTTAACTAACGTTTCCGTGAATAGGGCATTCATGCCACGCAATCTCTCGGGACGAATGACGACTGGTACGGTTATCGTCCTTATCGGGATTGTTCTGTTGCTCTCGACGACGGGATTCGTCGAGATGCGGTCGGTGTGGGGATGGATCGCGGTCATCTTCATCCTCGTCGGCGTGTGGGCACTCGTCCGCAGCGAGTTCCGAAACCTCGTCGGGCCGGTCATGATCATTGCGATTGCGAGTGCCTTTTTCCTCCGAAACGTGGGGGTCATCCCCGACGGGACGATCGGAACCTGGTGGCCGCTGTTCGTTGTGCTCTTTGGCCTCTTGGTCATGGTCAATCGCTCGCGGCGTCGTCAGCGCATCAGACTCGAAGGTCATGACGTAGGCGAAGTGGCTTGTGTCGCGGTCTTCGGGAGCGATGAGCGTCGCCCCCTCACTGACCGGTTTACGGGTGGTGAACTCGTCGCGATATTCGGAGACGTGCGATTGGACCTTGACGATTCTGCCGTCCTTGTTCGCCCCGCGATCGTCGAGACGATTGCAGTGTTCGGCAGCGCCGAGATCCGGGTACCCGCCGAGTGGAACGTACGGTTAGGGACGCTGAGCGTCTTCGGTGATACCACCGATCGGCGGCGACGTGCCGAGGAACGGAACACCACAGACGACCCGGAGTTAATCGTAACCGGCATCTCGCTGTTCGGAGATATTGAAATTAGGGATTGATTGTCGGTAGGATGCTCAATTAGGGCGTACACCACATTCCAAGCGGTTGAGGACGAACTACGTCTTTGGGCGTCGACGCCGAAACAGGGCATGCCTAGTTCGTACTGTACAGGGTCTCAATTCGCCCGGATACGCCCTGGATGTTTGCAACCCTGGTGGAATCAAGTAATAGACCACGAGATTGCTCCCGGTCAGTTACACGTCTTGTTACGTACGGGGGAGTAAGCCCTCAATTCAGCGAATTGAAACGGTGGGGACAAGGTACCGCACTGAGAAGAGTATTGATCCAAACAATCTTTCAGTTAGAACGAACCTCATGAAGAGATAGCGCGGAAATGGACGATCGTCGTGAACATATGCGTCGATCGACCATCTACCGGTTCGATACGAGCAACCCCCACTTCCCCCTCCGGAGCGAGATTGGCGACAATGGATCGTTTGCTGGGGCGGCCGTAGACGGGCCTCGAATCTCGCACCCGTCGTCCCAACCAAACTTCCCGCCAACACTGGTGTGCCAGGCGAGGGCCATGCGAAGGCTCGTCGAGCCGTGGATGGGTAGCTTACTCTGTCTCCAGGCGTAAGTGCGCGTATATGCGTCTCGTGCAGGTCGCCGTCCCGGATGGAAAACGGCAGGTGGTCGAGGAGACCCTGACCGCCGAGGGGATCGAGTACACCATCACCGACGAAAGTAACACCAAGGACGACACGGCTCTCGTCACGTTTCCGCTACCGACGGCCGCTGTGGAGTCGACACTCGAAGCGCTACGAGCTGCCGGGATCGACGAGAACACGTTCACGGCGGTTCTCGAAGCCGAGACGGTGATTTCCGAACGATACGACGAGCTCGAAGAACGCTATACGGAAGACGCTGACTCACCGGACGAAGTACTGACAGGCCCGGACCGCATCGCGAGAGAGGAACTCGAGAGTCGGGCGAAGGAGTTGCTCTCGAGCATGTCGACATATGTTGTGTTAACCTTGGTCAGCGCTGTCATCGCGACCGCTGGGATGCTCCTCGATTCCCCGGCAACGGTCGTCGGATCGATGGTCATCGCGCCGCTCATTGGCCCTTCAATGGCCGCAAGTGTCGGGACCGTCATCAACGACCGGGTGCTGTTCGAGCGCGGCGTAAAAATGCAGGTCATCGGCATCCTTGTCGCTATCGTGAGCGCAGCGGTGTTCGCTCTCATGGTGAGATATCTGTTCCTGGTGCCGCCGGGGATTGACATCCTTCAGATGAGCGAGATCAACGAACGTGCGACGCCGAACTTCCTCGTGCTCGCCATTGCTCTCGGGGCCGGGGTCGCAGGCATCCTGAGCCTAATGACGGGCGTCTCGACCGCCATCGTTGGCGTGATGATTGCCGTCGCGCTTATCCCCCCGGCAGCCGCCGTCGGGCTCGGGATCGCCTTCGGTATTCCGAGGCTTGCCCTGGGGGCCAGCGTTCTCGTGACCGTGAACGTCCTCTCGATCAACCTAGCGTCGCTTATCGCGCTGTGGTTCGAAGGATACCGTCCGGAACGGTGGTTACAAATCGGGGAGGCGCGAGGCGCACTACTCCGTCAGGTTGCGGTCCTTGCAGTGACCATCGCGGTCCTGTCGGCCTTCTTGGGCGGGGCGACCTACGAATCATACGTGGCCGCGACGACCGAAGAGGAGATTCGGGAGATCGTCGCCGATGAGATCGATGCCGCCGAAATCGAGCTCCATCTACGGGACCTGACCGTCACCCGATCGGGCATTATCCCGCCGTTGGAGACCGACCGTGTCATTGTCACGCTGACAATCGATCCCGACGACGATCCCCCGCGACTTGCCGACCGGCTCGAATTCCGGATCGCGGGACTGACCCAGGACGATGCTGTCGTCGAGGTGGAGTACGTCCTGGTCGAACGGCGCGGTGACATCGGAGATCTCGATTCGGATGTGCCACCGGACTCGGGTGAAATCGAGTCCAACAGCCGAATGGCAGGAGTAGTTAACGAGTCCGACGCGGCGCTGAATTCACTCGTTGAATCCCCCAGCCCGATGGCAATATCCTCGTGATTTGTCCCATTGAGCAATGTACAGAACTACACTAACCCCGGGAGCCGCCCATCCGAGAAATCGCACCATATCGCAACGAGATAGCGCTTGATGGTGTGACTGGACCGGCACAGTGTGGTTCGTCAATCGCTTGCCGGCAACCGTTATGCTGGTAGCTGCTGCTCCAATACTCCCGAAGCACATGAGCGGTAACACTGATCGTCACGGCCTGCAATTCACCAGTGTATCATTATGAACCGACCGCCAACCCTCCACCCAGCAGATTCGCTCGGGACGAGTTCATAGCATCCTATTGAGAAGATGCGATCGGAACGTTGTGACGTTGCGCCACTTTCGGCCTGAGGAGATTTTCCACGTTACTCCTGAACGCATTTGCTGTAGTCATGGGGATCGATATCGGTGCGGGTGGATCCTCACGGAGGTGCGTCTGGCGGGTCGAAACGGATCCACAGCCAGTCGTGCCGCATCTCTCACCAGCGATTCGATCAGCAATTGCGTCGCTTGGAGACTGATGCTATCGGTCGAGAGTTATTCGCACAAAGAGGGCTCGCCCGGTTCTCGGTGTAGCCGCTTCGTCATCATGGGGAGCACCGCTCACAGACACCGGAAACCACCGCCACCGATGACAACATCCATTCACGCGGAAGAGTCTCGATGTGTTCGCACCACCTACAAGCCTCCAGGTGGGCTCCTCGCAGAATTTCACGGGTCGGACCTTGTCTGGATGGCTGCAGTGTGATAATTCAACTAGCGATAGGTTACCGTTGCCTGAAGAGATGAGGATGGCGACCTCTGGCTGGCAAAAGACAATAGAAAACCGAACCAGATCGGTCTACGCCACCCACCGAC
>SKQO01000085.1 GCA_007118975.1 Halobacteriales archaeon
GCTTTCACGCTTTGTTCGCTACGCACGGAACCGGGCTACGGGGTGCTCACCACCGGCTTCAGGTTGGACTTAAGGGCTCCTGAACTCGTCCATTCGGGTGCGTCTAAACAAGGCATCCTCTCTATTCGACACGCCGTTCTTGACAGGTATCGGGTAGATTGTGATCCCTGGCGTTAACTCTATCGCCTCTAGTGACCGATCTAACGCTCTTCGGCCCGGGAGCAAATTTTGAAACATTCTCGCCGTGTACGCAGCAGTTCCTGTACGAGCTTCTTTGCCACTGTCAGGACCGAGGTGGCCGATACGGAGGGTCTATTCAACAGTGAATCAACTCATCGAACAGAGTCATTGGGCGGCGGTGAATGCATGGTTCCAGGTGTCGATCTTTTGACCTATTCGGACCCAAAGCGGGACGATTCGATAGGACCGACATCAAGCGCGCCTGGCCATCCGAACTCGACCAGAATCTCCTCTGTCTCCTTCTTGGCATCCTCGTCGTTGCCGCAGATCAACATCGGCGGGGTTTCGTCTTCGAACGTGGGATCGACCATCTGGGCATTCGAAACCGTATTGAAACATTTCACGACCCGCGCACCCGAAAGTGTGGCCTGCACCCGTTCGCTGAGGGAATCCGTCCCGCCGAACAATAGGCCCGGTGGTCCTTCCTGAGTGAAATCGAGTGGATTCGTGGTATCGAGGACAAGCTTCCCATCGAAGTTTTCAGGACCAGCCAACTCCAGTACGTCCCCAACTGCTGCACCAAGAACGGAGAGGGCGACGATATCGCCGAAAGAGGCAGCGTCAGAAAATGAGTCAACAGATATCGTTCCCTCCGTCTCCGTCACCCATGCTTGGAGGTTCTCAGGGGTTCGTGTTCCCAGTTGTACCTCCCAATCGTACTTGGCAAAGCCGGCCCCGAGTGCCTTCGCTACATCTCCGCTTCCAAGAATACCGATACGGCGATGGGCCATACGTTAAGAATAGTTGCTGAAGCGACAAACACACCGCCAAGGGTAGGCCCTCAGAGGTGGTTGTTTGGATAGAATCGATTCTCTTGGTTCCAACTTCTCGTAGTCCTATGTTGAATACGTGCCCTGAATGTCCTCGTGATTTCGTCTCAAAATATCGTTAATTGGCTCCAGTGGACGCAGAGTGAGGTGGAATGGGTTTCCGAACTTGTGGTGTCATCAGAAATATATCTGAAACACAATTTGATGTGTACGTTGGCTGAACCGGTCGAGGCTGGTGTGACAGATTTCGGTGAGAAAGACCGTGATGAGTCTATCGGGCCGGGCGAACACATCAACGATATCCAGCCAACAGATTGAGGACAAGAGACAGATCGGTCAATCGGCGTGAGCGAAGAACGATTACATTCGAGTGTCAACATTTATTTCTATGAATTCCGTTATAAATCACTCAGTCCCTGAACCTACCAGTAACCGAGTCAAAAGCTGAATATTACTCGAGGCGGTCGACCGCCTCGTACTCGCCGGATTCGATATACTCCTTGAGCGCTCGGAGGTCCGAGCGGATATCGCGTGGTGCAAGGAGCCGACCGAGTGGTTGCATGAGTCGGAGAAGACCGGTGAACCGCCCTTGATGATGTAACATATACCGCGTTCCACTATCCTCAGCTTCGAACCGGTCGATTCCTTCAATCCTGACGGCCCCCGAATCGACCTCGTAACGCAAGTACGCGTTCGGTTCACAGCCGGTGAACGTCACCGTCGACTCGATCCGACGCCCGAGGAATCGTGAGACATACTCAGCCTTGGCCCCGGCAGGTGGACAGGGCGTATCGACTGGTTCGATATACCGCGCTCTCAGGATCTTATCGCGCCACTTCGGTTCTTGGCTAATGTCGGTGACCACACCGAACACGGTCGCGACCGGGGCGTCGATATGGAAAGATTCCTCGACTCCGATCACTGGTTTCCGACTCTCAGGCCAGGTAGTTAACTTCATCCCGCACTCGATGAACGGCTGGTTAAGTTCGGCTACTTGGATGTTAGCTGTATCACAGCCCTTTCGATGGAAGCGATTGTCGTTCCTACTCAGAATCATGCGAGATTCGCGCGATGGATGTCTTACACTCCACGTGGGATTCCCCTAAAAAATCGGCCTGCCTGCGGGGTCCAGACCTTAGCTATTGCAGGGATAGTTATGTGTGTGTCCGACGAAGTAGTCGAGTGTATGTCAGAGATTGACTTGCAAGAAGAACAGAAACCATTGAAAAAGGAGTACGAGACGGATCCGGAGGCGGCACAGATCACGTTAACTGCGACCGGCAAGGAGCAGGATGATGTTCGGGCGTGCAGCGTGGATATTGGCCGGACAAGCTATGAAGCGGAATTGCATGAGGGGGCTGGTAGTCCTGGAGTGGGAGCCTGCTCGGGTGATCTCCTTCTCGGCGCACTTGCGGCGTGTTCTCAGCTGACTGCCCAAGCCGTCGCAGAGAACTTTGGCGTCGACATAAATGTCAGCGTCGAGGCCAGTGGTGATCTCGATCTTCGCGGAACGATGGCGGTGGATGATGACGTACCAGTCGGGTTCGAGGCAATTCGGCTGGACGTCTCCGTCGATGGGGACATCGATGAGGACACGCAAGCCGCCCTCCAGAAGTATACCGAAAAGTACTGTGTCGTGTATCAAACACTGAAAACGCCGCCAACGGTCGATACCAAGTGGACGTTTGAGTGAGAGAACATCCGATCCGGATTGACCGATATGCGCCCTGATGGTTGAAGAGGTACGGTCTCAATATTCCGTCAATTCACCCCAACGATCCTTCGAACGGTTCCATTGGGAACCTCCCTAATTTAGTGACGCAATAATTATATTGGAAAACTGCTCTGATGTATAGAATGGCTTTATTCATCAGCTAACATAATGGATCGTTAATATCTCTCAGACGTAGCGATCCGACCTTCCGGGACTTCCAAGAACATCGGTATTCAAAGGTTGAATCAGTTTTTCCCGGTAGTGTGATAATTCGGATGATGTTAGTTTCCCTCACCGCTCTCGTTCGCGGAAGCAATCGCGCGAAGGTTGGCTACACGGACGATCTTTTCGAAAAACTGAACGTGTCCGTTGATCGCGGCGCTGCCGGCTTTGTGAAAACTGGCGGGACGTCACTTATGCTACGACGTTTGCTAACAGTGCCTTGCCAGGCGTGTGAAACTCCAGCAGTCGAATACTACGGTAGTAGCGCAAGAACCTACTCGACGTTGATCCGGTCGCATAGCTCGTCGACGGCTTTGTTCGCCGCCGGGGCTGTCAGCCCGTGCTCGATCATCGCCTCCATCGTCCGCAATCGGAGCACATCCGGGGAGAGTGGTTGAGCCGTGTCGATGTAGCCTTCTGCTTCGAGGTAGGCTTCGAGTTCGTCGGTCTTGTCCGATCGAAACCGATCCACGCTCCCGTTCCGGAGTTCCCCAACGACCGCACTGGGGTCGCCGTGGACGCGATCGCACAGTGCCGTGACGCGATCGATGAAGGTCTCACTTACGGCCCCGGACGCCTCCAGTACCTCCCGGTTGATGGGCTCCCCACGGCCGATCCGCCAGTTCGAGGCGAAGGCGTCCAGTCCCGCCGCTCGTATCCTGATCTGCTCGAGCGGGGTGGTTTCTATCTCCAGCGCATCGACGTGCCCTCGCTCAATGAGCTGTTCCAGCTGCCCCCACCGTTCGATGCCGTGCGAGAGCGCCGTGTGGAGCGTGTCGAGATCATCGACCAGATACCACAGGTGCGCTGTCCCGACCGGCTCGAACGGGTTGAACGGCGGGACCTCGATCTCGTTCCTGTATGTTGCGAGGTCGTGGCACCCCGGCTCCGGAGGCCTCACGGCGGTGGTGATGGCTCCGTCGAGTTCAGGTGCAGTCACGCCACGCTCGAAATCACGGACAGCGGCGATATCGATCAGCCGATAGGATTCCTCGTCGACATCCGCCAGCACGTCCCGCCATTTTCCCACCTCGTGTCCCTGTGCGGTAAAGTAAAACACTTGCCTGCCGTTTCGAGCGAGTTCGATCAGGGACTCGATGATGGCGGTCGCCCGCGCGTCGTCCGAGTTCGCAAGCGTTTCGTCGAGGACGAGTGGCGGTTTGACCGTCTGCTCTCTGACGTCGACGAAGGCCAGTCTCACCGCCAGCAGCAACTGGACACGGGTCCCACTCGAGAGTTCGTCGAGCGAGAGGCCGAGCTGTCGCTTCGTATCGAACGCCCGAAACGTCCCGTGGCGGTCGTCGAAATCGAGCCGGTACTGCTCCCGGGTGATCGTCGCCAGGAGCTCCCGGGCTCGTTCGAACACCATTGGTCGGTCAGCCTCGATGCTCGCCTCCTGGAGATGCTCCACGAGCACGTTACCCACCAGCTTCGAGACGTCGGACGCCCGGCGCTGTTCGAGTGCCGCGAGCGTACGTTCTTTGTTCTCGAGGGCTTCCTCGACCGCGGAATCCTGCTTTGCCTGCTCGATGCGGGTCTCGACCTCGGTGATCCGTCGCTGTATCTCGTCGTCCTGTTCCGCCAGCGCTTTCGCTTCGTCTCGGTCCGTACCCAGCGTCGCTCGATCGGTGTCGAGGAGCGACGCCTCGAAATCGGCGTACGTCTCGAGCTCCGATCGGGCGGCCTCGAGCACTGCCTTCATCTCGTTGCGGGCCTGCTTGGTCTCCTCGTACGTTGGGACCATGTCGCAGCGTTTTCGGAGGCCCTCCCGATCGCCGACTGTCAGCCCACAGGCTTCGTAGAGCGCCGTGCGCGTTTCTTCGAGCTCGTCGAGCTGTCGCGTGGCCTCCTCGATGGTTTCCTCGGCCGTCCGACGGTCTCGGACTGCCCGCTCGCGCTGTTCGACTCGCTCTTCTAAACCACGAATGTTCGCGGTGGCAGCGGCCGCATCGTCCACGGTTTCGTAGCCATAGTCACTCAGATCCGCAGCGAGTTCGTCGCGACTGGCTGCGAGTCGTTCCCGAGTTGCTTCCAGTTTCTGCCGATGTGCGACGACCTCATCGTGGGCATGTTGCCAGTCGAGGAGGCGCTTTACCACGGCGGTCAGCTCGACGTCGGTGAGGTCGGGGGCGTCCCCGATCGCCGCCTCTAGTTCCGCCCGACGCTCGGCAACGAGTGTTTCCCGCCCTTCGATATCCGCCTCGTCGATCAGTGCCTCGCGAATCTCCTCTCGTTCCGCGTTCGTTCGTGCCTCTGCCAGGCGCCCATAGAGCTCGCTCAATCGCTCGCGCACCGCCGACTCGGTCCAGGATGTAGGCGGTTCGAGGTCGAGTTCGTCGTAGCTCGCTTCGTGGGTCGCCCGCCTGTTGACGCCGTGGTCCGCACCACGCCAGCGGTATGTCGCGTACGCCAGCAACAGAACCCCGGGCACACCGAACAACGCCCATGGTAGGCTGTTGACCCACGCCAACAGCAGCCCGCCGCCGACAAAGGAGAGACAGGCAGCGATCGCGATGACGAGCGTGGTCCGAAGCGCTGCCCGCTGACTCCTCGCGTCGCTCGAGCGCAGCCAGTTTTCGAGTGCCGTACTTCCGCGCATCAACCGTTCGAGTTCCTGCTGCGTCGATCCAGCCCCGTCCGCACGAGCCCACGAATCGAGGGCCTCCATCGATTGTCGCTGTGCCTCCAGGCGTTGGGCTGCGCGAGAGAACGCCGAAAGTTCCTGCCAGTTGACCGGCTCGAGGTCCGCCAGTTGCTCGGTCCCGATCGACATCGGAATCGCCTCGCGAATCCGTTGCCGTTTCTCCTCCAGCCCACACAGCTCGTCGACCAGCCGCGATTCATCTCGCTGCAGTTCTCGCAAATCGTCGCGGCGGGCTTTGAGCGACTGGAGTTCACCGACGGCGGGGCCGCCGTCCGGAAGCGCGGCATCCTCGATCGCTGTTTCGGCCTCATCTCTCTCGTCGATCGCGTCATCATGCCGGCTCTGCCAGTGCTCGATGTCGGCGACAACGTTCTCCAGTTCGGAACTCTCCTCGCCGGTCATCCCAGCAAGTTCGTCCGGACATGATTCGAGGCGGTGCTCGCACTCCCGAAGTTCCCGGCGCTTGTCCAGATAATCGATCGTCCGATCGAGGAGTTCCTGGCGCTCTCTGGCGTCCCGAGCTGCGGTTAATTCCTCCCGGAGCGCCGGGAGGCGGGCTTCCTCCTGCTGGAGTTCCCGTGCAGCCTGTTGGGCCTCGCGGTGGCGTTCGACAGCCTCCGACGCCTGTTGATACTCTCCAATTCTCCGCGAACTGGGGCGGTCATCGTATCCCAGTTCCGCCCGTGCTTCCTGGAGGTCAAATCCGCCCGCGGACTGGCGCGCTATGACCTCTGCGAACCGCTCGTTCGTCGTCTCCGCTGCCAGCAGTTCGTGTAACGGGAGGTGATAACTATCGCGGTGTTGGGCAGGGGGCAGTGGCGGCGCCTCGGTCTCGCGGCCGTCACGCTGGAACCGTCCGCTCGCGTTGCTGACGTTCACTCGCCAGCGCGATCCATCCAGCCGGAACGAGCCGACGAGCCGGTAGCTCGGGTCGGCAGCCTCCGGCCACAGCATTGCCTGGATAGCGCGTGCCGTGATTGTCTTCCCCGCGGCGTTAGGCCCGTGGATGAGGTTGATCCCGTCGGCGAAATCCTCGAGTGCGAACTGTTCCGTCGTAATCCCCGGCGCCTCGAGCAGTTCGAGGCTCTGGATCGCGACCGTCGAAGTGTCTTCGTTCACCCGCCTCCCTCCTTTTGGGCGAGTAGTTCCTCGAGCAGTCGGTGAGCCTCCCGCTCGAGGGCATCCCTCGCATCGACATCGTCCGGTGTCGTGTCGTCCCCTTCCCGTCGCAAGAGATCGTAGGGTGGTGCGCTGTGGGCGCTTCGGACTGCACGCCCTGCCTGCGCGAGCAGCGCCTGATGGCTGTCATCGAGGTCGTCCTCTTCAAGGCTGATGAGTAACTCCGCCAGATACGCGACCGGACCCGTGTCCCCGGCGAGGTCGGTCAGGTCCACGTCGGGAGCAGTCTCTATGACAACTTTTTCGGGCGATACGTGGACGCCGTCGGTTTCGATCGCAATTCGTTCTTCGAGCGCTGTCGCCTGATTCGCGAGGGCCCCGTGTGCGGGACACCGACCCATCAATCGGATGCGCGGGAGCAACACCGACAGGCCGGGCTGTTCGATCGTCGCGAGCGTTTCCTCGATCGCCGTGGAAATAGCTGGAAGTGTCCCCTCCGGATCGGGTACCCCACGTACGTCGACGGAGATCGTCTCGTACCGCACCGTGGCGGTTCCCAGCTGATCGGCGTCCCACCCCGTCTCGGGGGTCCAGCGGACCACCCACGGCCCGTGGCGCCCCGGTTCACCGGGATCGAGTGGCTGTGGCGATCCCGGATACACGACCAGCGGGTTCTCATCGTGTCTGATCCCGGGCGTGTGAATGTGGCCGAGAATCCAGCAGTCGAGTGGTGTCGACCGCAGTTCCGCGGTGGTCACGGGCGCATGATTACTGGCTTGTGCGTCAAGGTCCGCATGGAGGACCCCGATACGGAACGGAACGTCCGTCTCGACCGCGGAATACGAGGAAAGCGGTGACTCCACGACGTGCCGGCGTGGAAACGACCAGCCAACGAATTCGATCGATGTTTCGGTGTCCGTCCCGACTTGGAGCCGCTCCCACTCCCCACCGGTGCCCAAGGCATGGAGGTTGTCAGCATCCACAGCGTCCACCAAGCGAGAGAAAAACTCGGCGTCGTGATTACCCGCGACGGCAACGATCGGGATGCCGGCCTCCTCGAGTGTTGCGACACCGGCTTCGAACGCCCCAAACGCCTCGAAGTAGCGGTTTTCTCGGTCCCCGATGTCGCCAGCCACGACGACCGCGTCTGCACGCTGTTCGATGGCGGCCCGGACAACGTGCTCCCACCCCTGGCGGGTCGAGAGTGGCGCCGGTGATACTCCCCCAGGCAGTCGGGATGGCCGACGGCCCAGGTGAAGATCGCCTGTACAAAGCAGCGTGATTCCGTCGTCCGGCATCGGTCTCGTACTCGTATCAGACCAGGTGAACATCATAAACCTAGGCACGAGCATTTATCGCCGTCTCACTGCACAGACGTCAACCAACCACCGCACACCGTGTGGCGCCACACCAGGCGTTCGGATTTATCTTATGGGTCTTCCAGGACACCACCCCTCCCAGAGCGGATCGCGATCGGCGTGGGTCGTTGCCGCCCGCCTGACTCCCAGGTCCGGCTGTCTTCGCGATCGGGTTGTTACAAGACCCGCGGATCCTCGCGATTATCAACTGGATGCGACAGGTGCGGTCGCTCGGGAATACAGAAATGAGTGACGCGATCCGTTGGGATGTACGACGCCTGACGCCGAAACGAACCACGAGGCCCGTGGGCTAGCAGTGCGGGCTGTTGGGTTTCAAGATAATTGCTGGTTCGAATCCAATGAACCCGACGGGTTTGTGTATCACCGACGATTCACAAGGCGGGGTCGAGAGCGAATCGGAGCCATTCACCCCGTCGATACGATTACTTCGATCTCGTCGCCATCGTCTAGCGTATACGCTGCCGGTTCGACCGTCTCGTTATTCACACGCACCTCGATCGTCGTTTCCCCTGCGCGAGCGTCATACGTCTGTTCATCGATCGTTAACACTGATTCACCGTCATCGATTTTGAAAGAGAATGACGGCAGCTTGTCGAGCCCTTCCGAGACTGTGACTCGTTCGTCACCTTCCATGTACCAGTAGTCATCGAACTCGTGTAGATGAAACTCGAGCGCGTAATCGTCCGCATGCTCCGCCTGGAATCGATTGGAGGAAAGATCCAGTTCCTCCCCGTCGATGATCACGGTAATTTCCCCAGCGCCGAAGACATCACCCGGTTCCTGGTCGTGCCTCGCATTCCCGCCTGTGTCCACCTCGAGACACCCCGCGACGACGAAAAGTGGGCACGATCCGAGAATCGTTCGTCTCACGAGTCGGATCGCACCTTCTTCCTCCCCCGACCTTCGCATACCGACAGTCCGTGTCGACACAGAAATGGATTTGTTGGTCCGATGCCGAAACACCGAGATCGATCTTCGTGAGAGGCCCCTGACGCGTGTGAATGCGGTCTCAGCATCTCCGCTTGCGGCGGCGAGGTGACTGTCGTGATCTGCTTCATCCCCGGAGCCGGCACAGTACACCATCGATCCATGCCACACGGGTTGACTGTGGCTGTCATCGGGTTCCCCCGGCGGTCAGTTGTTACGATCGCTGCGTTTCTGGACGTGATCGGTTTCACGATGCATGAGTCCCGCGTATACCCCTTGGTATCGTGCTTGCGATGGCCCTCCTCGCCACGATTTTGTGATCGGGCGCCTTAGTACCGAAACGTGGTAACAACTGGCCCCTCCTACCGAGGGTAATCGTCACCGCCGTCGCACCCATTTATTTGCGGGTTGGTCCTATCGCGTCACAATCGATGACCGACAGCAACCATCCGTCTCCCGAGCTCCCGATCCCACACTGGTACCACCCCGACAGTGATCCACTCACAATCACGCGGGGATCGGGGTCCTGGGTTTACGACGAGGCAGACAACACGTACCTGGATTTCTGCTCGCAGCTGTATTGCGTCAACGCCGGCCACGGCAACGAGCAGATCCTGTCCCACATGCGGGATCAACTCGACCGGATCCAGTACGTCTCTCCCGCACAGGGCAACGATACCCGTTCGCGACTGGCGGACCGGATCGCCGACAAGGCGTCCGAGAACCTCTCCGACGTGATCTTCGCCGTGAGCGGAAGCCAAGCGAACGAGTTGGCCGTCCAGCTCGCCCGGAGTGTCCAGGACGGCCAGAAGGTACTCACGCGCTGGCAGTCCTATCACGGATCTACCTACGGTGGGGCAGCCCTGAGCGGTGATCCGGAGACGCGGGCAGCTCTCGAACGACACGCAGCCGTGACCGGTCACGGCAAGTTTCTGCCGCCTTTGACGGAGAACGGTGCATTCGAGGCGGCCTCGCCGGAGGAGCTAGCCCGGCAGGCGGCCGATCATCTCGAGTTCGTTATTCTGCACGAAGGCCCGGCAGCCATCGCGGCTGTGGTGATGGAACCAGTGGGCGGGACGAGCGGGGCCTATCCGCCGCCAGCTGACTACCTCGGGAGAGTTCGGGAGATCTGTGACGAATATAACGTGTTACTCGTGTTAGACGAAGTTATCACCGGATTCGGTCGGTGTGGCGACTGGTTCGCGAGCCTTGGCGAGGACATTCGTCCCGACATGATCACGTTCGCGAAAGGCTGCACGAGTGCGTATGCCCCACTGGCCGGCGTGCTCCTCTCCCCCGAAATGGCTGCACACTGTCGTGGGGAGGGCCTGGTCACCGGACAGACCTTCGGCGGCCATCCGGTCTCCTGTGCGGCTGGCCATGGAGCGATCGATGCCTACGAGGACGGGTTGGTCGATAACGTCTCGGAACGATCACCGTATCTCGCCGCCCGGCTCGAAGCACTCGCTGAAGGACACGACCACATTGCGGAAGTTCGAGGGCAAGGATTCCTCTGGGCGGTCAGGATAGTGGACCCACAGACTGGGGAGCCGTACGTGCATCCATGGCGGGATAATACGGACGAGAATCCGGTCCCGGCGATCCGGGAACACGCAAGAGAAAACGGGGTCTTGGTGGGAGCCGGTCGTCCGGACACGCAGCTTATCGTTGCGCCCCCGTTCACAGCCGACCGAACGGAGATCGATACGGCAATAGATACCCTCGACACCGCGATCGGTGTCGTGTTCGGCTAGTCGATGTCATCTCGCGGCCGAAGAACGGTCCCACCATCGCCAAACCCAGTACTGTTAGGTCTCCTACTTATCCAGGCTCGTTGCCCATTGTCTGCTCGTTGAATGAGTGCCATTCGAGTCGACTCCCTCACCAAACGATACGGCGACGTGACCGCGCTCAATGGATTGACTATGACCGTCGAGGCCGGTGAGTTCTACGGCCTCCTTGGGCCGAACGGAGCGGGGAAAACCACGACGATCGAGATTCTAACCGGGCAAACGGCCCCCGATCAGGGATCAGCCTCAGTCCTCGGTATCGATCCGATTGCGGACCCGGTCGACTTGCGCCAGGCGGTCGGAATCCTTCCGGAAAAGGAAGCGCCACCGAGTCTGATGACCCCCCGCGAGTATCTCCGATTTACCGGTGCAGTCCGCGAACTCCCCGCGGATCGGATTGACGATGGGATTGCAACCTGGGCCGAGCGACTCGCGTTCGCCGAGAATCTGGATGTACTCGCGACGGATCTTTCCCGTGGACACCAACAGAAGGTGATGATTGCCGCTGCGTTTCTCCACGAACCAGCGGTCGTGTTCATCGACGAACCGCTGGCAAACCTGGATCCGATCGTCCAGGAGCAGGTAAAATCCTTCCTTGCGACCTATCGGGCCGACGGCAACACCGTCCTCCTTTCGACGCACAACGTCGACGTGGGTGCAGACCTGTGCACGCGTGTGGCCATTCTCCAGACCGGCGAACTGATCGAGGAAATCCGGCCGGACGAGATCGGGCCCGATCGGACACTTCTCGACGAATTTATCCAGCAAACCAACGGGCCGGACCTCCCTTCACATGCGTAACGGTGGGATCGTTCACGTCTTCCTCGAGATGTTGCGCGAGGAGTGGCGTCTGCACGATCGTCACTTCAGCGGCCATCGGCTGACTGCCTTCCCCGTGCTGATCGCGCTCGTCGTTGGAGGTGGCGTATGGCTGCTGGTAGACACCGGTACAGCCCCCGAGACGATCCTTGGCGGTCTCCACCTACTTGTCCTGCTGTTCGGCCTGCACACCGGGTCGATCGGTTTCATTGGGCGCGATTCGCTCCGAAACGTTCTAGGTGAACTGACCCTGCTAGTCTTTTCAGCCCGCACGTTGCCCCTCGCCCGTCGCCGGTTGCTCGCCGTGTTCGTCATCAAGGATGTCGTTTATTACGGCCTGCTGTTCATGCTCCCGATTACGATCGGTGCCGTTCCAGCCGTGGTTGCGTTGAGCGGCGGTTCCGTGCTCGAAACCACGGTCGGGCTCTGGTTCACGCTCACTGGTATGTTTGTGCTCGGCATCGGTGTGACCCTCGCGAGTGTCGGTCTCATCGGTCGGGGGATCTCGGGTGCAGTTCTTCTCGTGGCTGGTACTGCGGCTGTTGTGGTCGGGTGGCTGCTCGACGTTCCGCTGGTCAGCTATACGCCATACGGCGTGTTTCTCAACCCGTCGTTGCGGACCATCGGCACGTCGCTCTTCCTGCTCGGGGCGGTGTTACTCGTCGGCGCCACGACCTTCCGGGCGGAGTCGGCGACTGGAGCGCGGTCAGCGCGGCCATCATTCAGACGGTGGGTCGATCGGCTGGACGACCCGATTGCGACGAAGACGCTACTGGACGTCCACCGGAGTTCTGGCGGGATCGGCAAGGTGCTCTTTTCTGCAGGCGTCCTCTTTGTCGTCGCGCTGGCACTGGTGGAGTTCGTGGAATCTATTACTGGTGTCCAGCCGGCAATTGGGGTCTCGCTGGGGACGATCCTCGGCTTTACGGCGTTCACTACTTACAACTGGCTGACGCAACTCGACGACGTCGAACAGTACCTCGCACACCCGATCGACGTCCCGGCCGTATTTCGCGGAAAGTTTCGGGCGTTCTTGGTGCTCGGACCGTTGGTGGGCCTGGCATGGTACGCTACCGGTATTGTCTGGCGTGGAGCGCTTCCGCTGGACGCGCTTGTCGGGGGTATCGTTCTGGTCGGAGTTTCACTCTACATGTTCGGGCTCACCGTCTATCTTACCGGACTTTCGCCGAACGAGTTCCTGTTCGATACGACACTGTTCGCCGCCTTCGGGGTCGGCATGGTCGTCCCGCTGGTCCCGATCCTTGTCGTTGCGTTCGTGCTGGTACCGCTCCCGGCGGGCTGGCTCGTCGGGGTGGGGATGGCGGCGATCTTCCTGGGTGGGCTTGGGGTGGGCCTGTACCGGCGGGCGATCCCGAAATGGGCTGCCCATCACCGGCGGTGACGCTGTTACAGAAATCCGAAGAGAACGCCCACGACTTCAGCCGTGGGAGTAGTCACTCCAGTGACGCAAACCGGCGAGCGGCGAGCACTGCGATCACAAGCAGGAGCAGCACAATGCCGATAATCATCCGGCCGCGTGAACCGGCGTTTCGCTCGCTCGATTCAGCTGTCCCGTTCCCGATCGAACGTGGTCCGAACTGGGCCCCGTCGAAATGTGGTTCGAGGATTGTGATCCGGTCGACCATCACGTGTTCATTGGTTCTTCATCCCCATCAGTCTGATCGTCGTTCTTACGCACCGGGAACAAGCCGTCATCGGCGTCTAATCCCGTTCGATCGAACGCAGACCTGACTGGTCCCACTGTGAGGACTGCGCATCGATCGAAAAGCGATCTGGCAAGTGACGGCAGGACGCATCGGCATTTCCGACCCGTGTTTCTGAAGCACGAAGCTCAATATCAGTAAATATATATGTTTATTGATAATATCCGGAAAATCCTCCAACCATAGTTGGGGCCGTCTGGTGTTCGATTCCCCGCCGGCCGGCAGTTCCGGAGAGCTCGCACCAGGCGTCGGGATTGGGCCGCTTCGAGCTGACTCGGCATCGTTTCACTCGATTCGATCCGGTACCTGTCTCGCTGACAGCCAGGGCGTTCCCGGGACATCAGCACAAGTAGGGAGTAGGACCGCGTTCCGCTAGCGAGCCACCCCGGATCAGTGACGGCGTCCTCGTCGGCCATTCGGTATCTCCCGGAATCGTTTTCCTTCCATCGGGTATCTCTTGGCCCCTCCGATTGCTGCGCTGCGTCACTCTTCGTCGCTTTGCAAGTCGCTGTAGATGAACACCCCAACGAACACCAACACGAGCGACAAGACCACCAGCCCAATGATCCCGCCCGTCCACGTGAGTGTGATCCCCAGGACGAGGCCGACGCCGAAGGTTAGCGAGTGCGGGAGTGCTTGAATCTCGGCGGTCGGATTCGATTCCATACTCGGGCGTCGTCGACGGGGCCACATGTCGTTTCTGGAGTGCCCGTGATCCCGACATTCTGGGGTCCCCCAATGGATCCATCTCCGAATAGCATCGGGGATCACGGCGCGCCGGCCGCTCGTTCGCACAACTTCCGGATCGTTATGGTCGGTCGCGAGCTAGCTCGACGCGAGGATGATCGAACTCCGCCGATCGGCGTACGACGAGCTGGTCTACCTGGCCTATCAGGGCGACGATCGAGAAGTGTGCGGGATACTCGGCGGTGAATACGGGGACGACCATACGATCGTCCACGAAGTCCACTCGGCAGAAAACGTCGCGGAGACGCCCCAAATACGGTACGCCATCGATCCAGCCGAACAACTCGAGATCACGGAATCCATCGAAGGTAACGACCTCGACGTCGCCGGGTTCTTCCATTCCCATCCAACCGGCCCTACCGAGCCCAGTGACACCGATGAAGCACGGGCGACGTGGCCGGATCTTTCGTATCTCATCGTCGCGCTCGATGGGTATCCCTACGTGGGTTCCTGGCGCTGGCGTGCAGAACGAGACACGTTCGAACTCGAACGGGTCAGAGTGACGGCCGACCGCGAGAATCGGTGAAACAAGGGCGCTCGCTCAGTCGGATGCCCCGACCTCGAGTTCCTGGTTCTGTGCGTCGATCGCACACGAGGCGGAGTATTCGACGTCGTGGATCGACTCGATCGCGGGATCGTCTCCACAGACAGGACAGTCCTCCTTGGGCTTCACCTCGACCGTGTCGAAGGTCATCCCCAGCGCGTCATAGAAAATCATCCGTCCCTCGAGGAGATCGCCCTTGCCGAGAATCGCCTTCACGGTTTCCGTCGCCTGGATGCACCCGACCGTGCCGGGCAAGACGCCGAGCACGCCTGCGGTCGCACAGTTCGGGACCAGGCCATCCGGCGGTGCCTCGGGGAATATGCATCGGTAACACGGGGCGTTTTCGTTCCCGGTGAACGTCGTAATTTGTCCTTCGAACCGGAAGATTGCGCCGTGTGAGAATGGTTTCCCGGCCAGCGTACAGGCGTCGTTTACGACGTACCGCGTCTCGAAGTTATCCGTGCCGTCGACGACAAAGTCGTACGGATCGATGAGCCCCTCGATGTTGTCCGGGGTCACCCGTTCCTCGTGTTTCCTTACCGAGACGTCGGGGTTGAGATTGTTGACGTACTCCGCGGCGCTCTCGACCTTCGGTCGCCCGATATCGTCGTCACCGTGGATGATCTGTCGTTGCAGGTTCGAGCGTTCGACCACGTCATCGTCTGCGATGCCGATCGTGCCCACGCCTGCCGCCGCAAGGTACTGGATAACTGGCGAACCGAGGCCGCCGGCACCGAGTACGAGGATCTCCGCGTCGAGCAAGTCCGCCTGCCCTTCCGAGCCGACACCCTCGAGGAAAATATGCCGGGAGTACCGGTCCAACTGCGTGGGATCGAGATCTAGGCCACTCATGTGGGGTTACACGTATCGTATGCGGTTAAAATCGATGATTGCCGCGGATTCTGCCGGGCTCGGGGACAAACTGACCGGCTTGCCGCTAACCACGGGCCTTTTTCGCCTACCGACGCAAAGATTCTCTATGCCCCGAATCAAGGTACCTGCGGCACTCGCCGGGAGTTCTGGACCTGAGACTGTCGAGGTGACCGGAACGACGCTGGCCGAGGCGCTTGCGGATCACGCCGCGGAACACGGCCCAGAGCTCCAACAGAGCGTTGTCGAGGACGGCGAGCTCCGCGAGTATATCAACGTCTTTATCGACGGAACCGAGGCGGAGGGACTGTCGGACGAGCTCGAGGACGATTCCCTGATCCGTGTGATGCCCGCAGCAAGTGGCGGTCAGTCCAAGTAGTCCGCCCAGAGCGGGATGTCTGCGTATTTGTCGCCCCGATCCGCGAGCATCACGACGACACAATCGCCTGTTTCGAGGTTCCCTTCCCGGTCGAGATCGTAGACGACCTGTAGCGCTGCGCCACTGGACGTGCCGACCAGCAACTGCTCCTGAACCCGTACGTGCGCACGAACTGTCGATTCGTCGTGCTGGCCCGTGTCCGCGATGGCGATCCGCTCGTCCATGTATCGTTGCCGAAGCTCCCGTGCCCGATCGTAGGCATCCCCCGTTTCGACGTAGCGTCGTTCATCGAGGACCGATTCGTCGTACGTTGGGGGATGGTAGTGCTCCCCCGTACGGAGGTATTTCAAACCGTCAATGGCATGAAGCGGCTCCGCAGGTTCGATGCCGATCACGTCAATCCAAGGATCGCGGTCATGTAATCCGCGACCCGTTCCGGTGACCGTTCCACCCGTTCCGACACCCGCGATGAAGTGTGTCACCGCACCGTCTGTCGCATCGTGGATTTCCGGTGCCGTCGTCCGTTCGTGCGTTCCCGGATTTGCCGGGTTCTCGTACTGGTTTGGCCGGAAGTATCGATCGGGGTCTTCGGCGATCAACGCATCACACCGCTCGATCACCGCGTCGTAGCCGAGGTCCGCGTTGACAAAATGGATCTCGGCGCCTGCCTCGCGAACCGCCTCGATCTTACCCCCGGAGGCGTTGTCGGGCATGACGATCTCGACCTCGTACCCGCGGGCCGACGCGAGCCGTGCCACTTCGCTTCCGGTGTTGCCCGACGTCGGTTCGATGACGACGGTCTCGCCATCCAGTTTCCCTTCTGCTTCTGCCCGATCCAGCATGCCCTTCGCGATCCGTGATTTCACCGACCCCCCGCCGTGCGGGGCGGTGTACAGGTTATACCACTCTGCCTTGCCGAGGACGCGCACGTCAGTATCAAGCTCGAGGTCCAGGGACAACAGCGGGGTCTCGAAAATCGTCGATTCGTCGTACGGACCGTCGGTCGCCATGTTGAGATATCGTCGTCGCTGTGTATGAGTCTCCCGAATGACGCCAATTTCGCCGCCGGATCCCATGTCGCAGAAAGGGGTAAGGAATGTGCCATCCGAAACCGGTTAACGCGCCCAGCGGCAACTGGTAGCCAACATGAGCGAAACCAGCTGGGAGGACGTGGTGGAACTCCCGGACCAGGTGGACGACGAGACCGCAGATCAGCTCTTCGAGGACGCCGTCGCGGTCCAGGACATGACTGGCGAAGTCTGCCCGTATCCCCAGGTCGAGGCCAAAAAGTCAATCCAGGGTCTCGAACCGGGCGAGTGGTTGGTCCAGGAGACCGATCACGTTCCAAGCACGGAGAACGTCCCGAAGGCGGTAAGCGACCTGGCGGACGCGAAAGTATGGAAATCCGGCAACGGCCGGTATCGAATCTTTCTCCACCGGCGATAACCATGGTCGAGGAAGTCACACCCGAGGAAGTTCGGGAAAAGCTGTCGGAAGACGACGTGCAAATCGTGGATACGCGACCGCCAGCGGAGTTCGAAACGGGCCACATCCCGGGGGCGATCAACATTCCGCTCCAGGAGTTGCCCCGGCGTATCGACGAGGTCGATTGGGGGGACCAGATCGTCTGCGCTTGTCCTATTGGGCAATCATCGATCCAGGCGGCTCGGCTCATCCAGAGCTACGAAGGCGTCGACGAGGACGCTAACGTCGCAAGCATGGCAGGCGGCTACCAGGAATGGGACTACGAACTCGAGGGCGCGACGGACGAAGCGCGACCGTGATCTGAACGCCGGTTGCCCTGTTGCGGTGGGTCGCTCCACTACAGCGTGATGACTTGATCCGGTGGATTCGCCGACAGTGCCTCGTACAGTTCGGGGAAGCAGCCGACGACTGTTCCTTCCACGACGTTTCTGGCCTCGTATCGATCACGACCGCTGTCGTAGGTCCCCACCTTCTCCGCAAGGCCGCGTCTCGTCGCGCATTGGTCGCACAGCATCAGCAGAATGTCCTGCTCCTCGGCGACCGCTGCCAGGCGTTCCCCCAGCGGATCGCCTGCACGCAAGGCGAACGTGTTGTCGTGAAAGAAGAACATCCCGGCGACGTCGACGCGGTGCTCGCCCGCCTCGAGCTGTGGCAGGATCATGTCACCCAGAATGTAATCGATCGTCTGTCCGCTTGTACTGAAGACGTACGCGACTCGCATCGTCCGGTACAAGACGTCGCCGGGATGAAAACGCACTGGTCTCGGCGATTTCAGTGGCGACCTGCCGTTCACAGGGCACAGCCGACTTCCCGATACATCCAGCGAGTCATGATGTAGACACCGACCAGAATCCCCAGGCCGGCAAGCACGGAGTGGACGGACAGGAGTGCGACGCCGGAAAAGAGATTCGCGATGTTACAACCGGCTGCGAGCCGGGATCCGACACCCATCATGAGCCCACCAATCACGTAGTTGGGAAGCCGGTTTCTGTTTGGCGTACGGATGCGGAAATCACCGGAGAACCACGCAGCGACAAACGATCCCACCATGAGCGATGCGATCATGAGCATGTCGACGGTGATCGCAATATTGGCGTCGATGAAGAGAATCGATCCCCAGTACCGCACGTTTTCGACCCCCACGCCGGCTTGACTGAGTAACCACCCGGCCCACTGGGCCTCCGCGCCCGTGATCGCCCAGTGCCCGTGAACCCAAAACCAGATCGCAGCGACCACTGCCATCCCCACCCCGGCGGTTCGGGCATCCCACGGGTCTTTGAGGCGTTTCTTCAGGGAGCGATCGTCAGTCACGAATGCGCGCAAATGCGCGAGGGTTCCATCGATGAGTTGTCTGAGACCCACTTCGACAGCCCTCAGGGGGCCGCCTGCAGTTGGAACGACACCGGCACGGGCAGGGGTCCCAACTGGTGTGCCCTCCTCGGGGTCGTTCGGAATCGTACTTCGACCCACGACGTACGCGTATGCCAGCAAGCCCACGATGACGGCCAGCGCCCCGGTAACGGCGGGTGGCCAGGGGAAGTGCAGGTACAACGTGGTCCCCTCGAACGGGTTGAGTCGACCGAAGTAGTGTACCTCGAAAAACGGAAAGGTGAACGCGAATAGAATGTAGCCGACGAACATAAATGCCAACACGAGCCAGAACTGGATGTATCCTTGTCCGGCCCGATAGAGCGTGCCGGAAGCACAGCCGCCGGCGTAGGTCATTCCGAGGCCGAAAATGAGTCCGCCGACGAACGAGCCCAGTCCCCACATGGGCGTCCAGAAGCCTCGAAAGAAGCCAAATGTAGCCTGGAAACTCCAGAAGATGGTGAGCACGAACACACCTGCCAGCACCCCCTTCAACACGCGGGTATCCTTGAAGCCGACAAAGTCCCTGAAGGCACTGACAAAGCAGAAACGGGCTTTCTGGAGGAATATACCGAAGGATAGGCCGACTGCCAGCGAGATGACGATGTATCCAGTGGACGAAAGCCCCGCCATGTATACGTATCGCGGATGACTGTACTTTAGCGGGACGTTTTGGTGGAAACTCGCCGGTATCGCCGGCTTGGTCCACCGGGTGACACTCGTGAATCTCCGGCTGTTGGCTGGATCCAGAGAACGATCCGTTCCTCACGACCGTATCATCGCTGTCGTCGATAACGGCAATTTTAACCTGTTCATGAGACAACAGGCAAGCTCCCGCACTGTCGGCGGGTTTTTAGCGTTCGCTCCGCCATTTTCCAGGAATGGCTGGGTCTCGGGAATCGAATCGACCACAATTGAATCCGAACATGAAAGACCCGTTCGCGTCGGGAGTCCCCCGGCGTCGCGTCCTCCAGACGTCGGGAGCGGTCGGCGCAGCCTCGGCCCTCGCTGGGTGTATCGGCGACGATGCGGACGAGCGAGCGCCGACGATGTTCGTGTTCAACAGTGGCGATCGAACCGTCAGCATCATCGATACGGAGAACGACGAACTGCTGGACAGCTTTTTTATCGATACCACGGCATCGTTTCCGGCAAATCAGTACACGACGGGGGCCGAGAACGACTATGACATCGCCTGGCTAAACGTCTCGAACGGGGTGCGCGGGTTCGATCAGGTGTCAATGGAGGAAGTCGCATACATCGAGACCGGGTACGGGCCAAACTACCCCAACGTGACGCCGGACGGGCAACATCTCTTGATTGCATCTGGTGGGACCACGGGGATGGAACCCGATCCCCAGGATCCGGAGAATCACGCCATCTTCCGCGTTGACGCGGATCCGGAGAGCGAGTCGTTCGGGGAAATCACGGGGGAGATCGAGACCGCTTACGTGGGGCCGTGTGATATGACCCTCGGACCGGCCGGCGAGTATGCGTACGTGGTAGATGTCGCGGATGAGACGATCCGCGTCGTGCGGGTCGACCCATTTGAAAACGCCGCGCTCGTCGACGCAGGGGAACCGGCCGGCGAGGGCAACGTGCTTCCGTTCATGTGTACAGCGACGTTCGATGGTCAGTATCTCCTCGTGGAGAACGGCGAGGGTGAGTTGGGATCGGAGCCCGAGATCGAACGCGTCGGATCGGAAAGCGTCTGGGATATCTCCGATCCGGAACACCCAGAGGAAGTCGCCAAAATTACCCGAGATGACGGACTGCCAGCCCCGCCGATCACCAGCGAGATCGATCCCGATAACGAGGCTGCTTATCTATTTACCCCGGGTGCTGGTGTGACGGTGATCGACCTCGATAACTACGAGGTGGTCGACACTCTCGACATTGGCGGTTCGGCCATTGCCGGCGCATGGGGTCCCCACCGCGAGAAGCTGTACGTGCCCGTCCAGGATGCCGATCACGTTGCCGTCATCGAGCATGCCAGTCAATCCGTGATCGAAACGATCGATGCCGGGGAGGCACCCACCGGCGCCCTCGGCGGCATGGCCCGTCCGAATGGCGACGCCGTGGCGAGCGTGCTCGCCTCGTTTTCATCGCTGGGTGTTTCGATCGGCGAGCGCGAAGCAACCTTTTGTATGGAGGACCATTGTTACTGTGGGTGAGCAGATGGACGAGTCCGAGCGGAATCGGTCGACCCGACGTGCGCTGCTCAAGGCAGCGGCTGGGGCCAGCGCGGCCGGGGCCGCAAGCACGGCCGGCTGTGTAGCGATATCGACACCTGCGGATCTCGCCGCCGCCAACGAACCCCGTGGCAACGTCGAGTATTTCGTCGGCCCCTCGTGGCTCGCCGAGCATCGGGACGCGGTGAAAGTGCTTGATGCCAGACAGCGAGACCTTTTCCGGCGCGAGCGTATCTACGGCGCGCGGCGGGTCCCCCTCTCCGAGATCACGGTTCGTACGTCGACGGACGACGGGCTTGTTCCGGATGCCGCCTCGTTCGCGGAAACGTTCGGCGGGCTCGGGATCGAACCTACAGATGACGTCGTCGTCTACGGGGCGAGCGTCGGCTCCCGGGTCACCCGGACGGTGTTCAGTCTCCTCGCCTCGGGTCACGAGGGCGACGTTCGGATCCTCAACGGTGGGCTCGGCGCCTGGAACGGTCGAATCGGGACAGGACGGGCGTCCAGCCCCTCGGAGACGACGTACGACGCCGATCCCCAGGAGGACCTCTGGGTGACCCGTGAGTGGGTGGCCAACCGGTTGGAACCTGAGATCGAGGACGATCTCGGACTCCTCGACGTAAGGGTGCCTGAGGCGTTTCTCGCCGCGGCCGGTTCGGACGCACTCGATCCAAGGCAGGAACGACACGGGCACGTGGCCGGTGCCGTCAACGTGCACTGGTTGGGGAATCTCGATCGCGGACGGCTGCGAGACGCGGGAGAACTCTACAGCTTATATGCGAACGACGCGGGGCTCGCTGATGCGAGCGTGGTCGTCGTATACGAGGACGAGAACGTCGATTCCACCCAGACGTGGGTCACGCTGCGCGCGATCGGCTTCTCGGACGTGCGTCTCTATGAAGGGGGCTTTACCGAATGGTCCAACGTGGAGGGTGACCACGGCCGATATCCGGTGGAAACCGCCACCGATGCCGTCATCGACGTCGAAGGAGAAGCTACCAGGGATGACGGTGCGGACTTCACCTGCAACTGATGGACAGTGGCCCGGTCGCGGCAGTTTGCTGTCAGGGTGCAGGTGTCTTGTCGCTAATCGATCTCACGACCGGTGACCGCCTCGGTACTGTTGAGGTAGGTGAACATCCCGTACACGCGACGGTGGTCGAAGGTCGCGTGTACGTTGCGACGATGGGAGCGCGATCGGTCGCGGTGATCGACGGAGACGGAAGCGTCGAGCCGCTTCACCTGGGAGTGCTCGGACCCTCTCATTTTGTGACGGCTCGGTCGAAACTGTTCGTCTCCTGTACGGCTGGTGACGTGGTCGCGGCAATCGATCCAGTCGATGTGACCGTCCTGGCCCGTATCGGGGTGGGGTCCGGTCCCCACGAACTCGCGACGGATGACAGGTTTGTCTATGTCGGGACTCGCGGGAGCGGGACCGTGGATGTGATCGACGCCGAGGCACTCGAACTCGTTGACCGGGTTCGGTTCGGGAACGGCGCCCGGGTCGAAGGCATCGCCGTCGGGCGGGACGATCGATTGTTCGCCATCGACGCAGGGACAGAACGTCTCGTCGGGTTACGGGGCGTTCCGGGTGCGGCGGAGATGGCGTCTGCTCCGATCGGCTCAGATCCATACGAGCTCGCGGTGGGCGACCGAGTGATCGTTCCGGAGCGCGGGGACGGTTCGGTGGCCACGTTCTCCCAGGAGCTGGCACTGGTGGCCCGCAACGAGGGGTTTCAAACGCCGGTGGATGTGGTATCTGTCGGTGATGCGGACTGGATCGTCGATCGGGGGGACGCCCGGTTGCAACGCCTGGATGCGGCAGCATCGATTCCGACGCCCGCGGGAGCGATCAGGGGATGCAAGACGAAACGAGGAATCCTCCTTTCTCATTACGACGACGCCGCCGTGTCGCTCGTTTCGCCCGACGCGGGAGTATGCTGGCGGACGGACACCCCGGCGAATCCGTTCGGAGCAGTCGTGGTCTGACGCCGGGGAAAGGGGGTAAAAACCGGGATCACAGTCACGAAGACCCTCACCGAGGCTGATCGCACGTTCCTCACTTCCGCTGTTGAGCTAGATGCCTCACACACGTCGGGGACCAGACAGCCGCTGGGGTAGCTCAGTGTGGCAGGCCACTAGCCGGCGTCTCCTCGAGGGAAATATGAACCTCGCCCGCGGCCATCCGGACGCCTGTGATAACAGGAACATACTTTTTGAATGGCTGGCAGAATCAACGCCCATGGGTGTGCTACCAGCGGTCGACGATGTCGAGCTCGAACACGACTTCCTCCACTTGGTCGTTCACGAGTTGGTCAGTGTAGCCCTCGAGACACCGCTTCGAGAACCAATTTTGACCGCCGTGCTTGAACAAGAGGGCCAAGAACTGACCCACTCGGAGCCGGAGCTGCCACCGACTGATGAAGGTGACGACAGCCGGCTGACGACGGCCGTGCAGGGGTTAATCGTGTTTGTGGTGATGTTTCTCGTGCTATACATCACGCTTCGACATCTGACGAAAGGCGAGACAGCAAATTAGCGGATTGATTCGGCGGGGAGAGTTGGTTTGCAGTCAGTTATCTTCGTCGTCATTCCTGTCTCGAAGACGATCCAATCCGACAGTCGCCAGAAAAAGGGTGGCGCCCAGGTAGAGCAACGCTTGTGGCTCGACGACGAGCCTGTGGATAACACTATGACCGAACCCGATGACGACGCTGAGATACCCGAGTACGGACGCAGTCCACCCGAGGCCAGTAATCCCGGCAAGGCGGTTGAGCCGATCCGGATCCGACTGGAACATTTTGAGTGACATTAGTTGGTACGCACTCTGTTAAGCTGATCTTACCCGTGGAGTGTCTTGAAGTTATTTGGACATTGATATGAATGTCAATAGTACATGACGGTCACAATGTTGTACGTTACGCGAACAAAATCGAGAGAGTCGGCGATCACGAGCATGTACGGATGTGGGGGTTGGCTCCCGAAAAGTTATCCTCCCTCCTCAGATAGCTGTGGGTTAATCTTTGATTATCTCGCATAGCTGATTGTTCAGAATGTCTTGACATACTTGCCAAATATCCAGTTTTTAGTCGTAACATTGGTAATCGTAGAGATCATAGAACTGGATATGTTCACTCGACGAAGCGTCCTCGGTGTCACCGCCCTCGGGATGGCTTCCGCCACGGCGGGCTGTGTGAGCCAGCTCCCATTTATCGGGGACGAGGAGTTGGCGTTTACCGCGAGTCCGGCCGTCATCCCGGATTCGGTGCTTGACGAGACTGGCTATGACGAACAAGAACTCGATGAACTGGTCATCGAGGAATCGTTCGAGGCTGGGGGCCAGGAACAGGACGTTCGTGTTACCAACTGGCAGGCCGAATATGACAAGTCGATCGAACTCGGGGGCATTGATTTATCGGTCAACGACGATCTTCGCGCGGCAGTCTGTTCCGTGCTTTCAACCCCGCAGGTCAACGTTCTCGGCAGGAGCTTTAACCCGGTGGCGGACATGTCCACGTCGGAACTCGCCGACATGGCCCAGGACCGTTTCGATGACATGGATGGTCTGGAGCCGATCGACGAGACATCGCTGACGATCCTCGGCGATTCGACCACTGTTACGGAGTTCGAGGGAGAGGCCGAGCTACTCGCAGAAGGGGTGACCGTCGATCTCACCCTGCACATCGCCGAGGCGGTTGAGGCGGGTGATGACCTCGTCGTGGGGGTCGGCGGGTACCCGACCCAGTTCGCCGATGAAGAACGCGAGAACGTGTTGGCAATGCTCGAGGGTATCGTCCACGAGGAGTAGTCTTCGCTCGCCCGCTCGAAACTCGAATTACGGAAGTTCGAGGACAATGCCCCGCCCTCCGAGGCGGAGAGGACGTCAAGTCCCCCAGACCTCTTCGAACACCCGCAACCAGTTCTCACCGAGGATCAGTTCTATCTCCTCGTCTGCGTATCCCCGCGCCACCAGGCCGCGAGTCAGGTTCTCCATCATCGTGTGTCGATGGAGTCCCCGTGGATAAGGTTCGTACCGTTCGATCGGTCCGCAACCGTACGCCTCCGGGAATGCCGGCCGGAAGTTCCTGTAGGCGGCAAAGGGGGGCGTCGTTCCATCGTCCAGCGCCTTGTCGTTCATATCGCTCCCGAAGGCCACGTGGTCGACGCCGGTGAGCTCCACGACGTGATCGATGTGATCCAGCACGTCGTCTATCCCTGCCGGCTCGACCTCGTGTGTCTCCGGATCGGACTTCACCGTCGGGGGAAACACGCTGATGGCGGTGAGTCCGCCTGAGGCGGCGACGGCCTCGATCTGCTTGTCGGTCTTGTTTCGCGTCAGATTGCTCAGCGCGCGAGCTCCCGCGTGGGTGAAGACGACCGGATCCTCCGAGTGTTCGACGGCATCGAGCGTGGTCCGGTCCCCGCAGTGTGAGAGGTCGATCAGCATTCCAAGTTCGTTCATCTCCGCGACCAGGGAAGTACCGAAGTGTGACAGTCCGGGGTCGACCCGTTCGGTACAGCC
>SKQO01000017.1 GCA_007118975.1 Halobacteriales archaeon
GGACTGTCCGTCGACTACCGACGCGAAGTCGAGACGTTACACGAGTTCTTTGCGGAGTGGTACTGTGGCGCCTGTGATCGAGAAAGATTCGAACGGCTGGAAACTGCGCTCGGGTCCTCGTTCAAGCGGGTTGCTCCCGATGGGTTAGTCAACGAGCGTGCGGCTGTTCTCGAGAGCGTCCGTCGTGCATACGACACCTATGCTCCCGGGGCGTTCGATATCGAGATCCGTAACGTCGAAGAAATCGAGACGAACGACCGAATGGGACTCGTCCGCTACGAAGAGTGGCAAACGTCCCCCGGTGAAACCAACGGAAGAATCAGCACTGCGCTGTTCGCCCCACATCGGGAGGAGGGCCGCGTCGAGTGGCAATACCTGCACGAAACCTGGCTGGAACCACCTGCCTGAGAGAGATAGGAGTCCCCCGTTGAGGCGAACCGGAAACTATCCTCCCCGATCCGCTCCGGCCGGCGTAGCGGACAGACGGATGGTCTCGAAACCACGGCAGTCACGGATCATTCTCTATTGCCCTCGGAAGACGCGCCGGTCCAACCAATTTGGTGGCACCTGCGCTAGGACCCCCTTGCGAGGACGAACTGTCGGAAGTTCACTCCACCGAGGATCTCTTCGCTGGGGTTATGCCACTCGAGGGAGCGAGACTAACCCTCGCTACCGGACTACAACGGATGATGGATGGGTTTGAGGCGCTCGAAGCAGAGAATCTCGACGCGGCACGCGACGCATTCGGTGCAGCCGAACAAGCGTTCGAACCACTTTCGTCTCGATACGAGGCACTGGAGGATGACCCGGACCTCCCGCGACATATGGAAGCCGACGTAATTGAACTGTCCTGTATTGCTGAAGCAATGCACGAGGGAGCCACGCTGGCCAAAGAAGGAGCCGAGGCTGGATTGGACGACGACTGGGACACATTCAATGATCGCCTCGAAGAAGCCGGAGCGGCGATGGATCGCTGTTGAGTGACCTCCTCCTCGCCGTGAATGGCGAGGCTTCCCACGGCACCGCACCGCTGGGTTGGGATATTTGCTGGTTTACGACTCGTCGGCCTGACGGGCCGATGGCGGGGCCACACCGCCGTTACTCCTATCCCGGCAGGGGATTCGGAGTTATCTTGACCGTGACACCTCAGTGGTTCGAGAGGATGTCTCGAACGTTCTGGGTCTCGGAGTCCCGATATTGTGCATTTTGGTGGGCGGTGTGACCGCCTCGGTGTACGTAATGCTTCGATGTGACGGCACTTAAATATCCGTATTGCTGCTGAACGAGGATTGTGGAGTCGTTGTCGGATTCACGCCCGCCGTGAACGGGGGGATTCTCTCCTCGAAGAAAGATAGGTGTGACTGAAGCTTCCGGTGGATGACAAACCGGTATTCTCGACGGAGCTCGTTCTCGGCCGGTTCGCTATTTATCCGGTGGTAAGCGAAGCTACGAGTGAACTCGTGGACTTTCGGCAAGATGAGCGCAGGTCTCACCTGGTCCGGCATTTCCCACCATGGAGTGGGTGGGATAGGGAGGACATCCGATCCACAGAGCCACCGCTGGCTCCGGTTGATGAGTACGCTCTCGCCACGAGGGGAGGAAATGACAGGCCCGGTCGGGAATAAAGCCGACGCGAGCCGCAGCGTGACAAACCATCACCTCAGTCGAGGTGGCGAGTCGTACCCGCACTATTCAGCCGTGCGTGCCACGGAAACCTCCACAGAAACACGGTCACACCCCTTGTCAACGAATCCCGCATTCGTCAGTTGCGCTGAATGGCGTCGAAGCGAGGTAGGCAATGAAGCGTGCCAATAACTCGCGTCAATAATTCGTGTCGATTGACCGATGGCTTCCTGTGGTGCCGTATCACACAAACCTGTCGACCTGAATCCGTTTCCACAAGTGCTACGCCAGGGGCCCTCACAGGGATGCCCATGCGCCCGACCGTCGTCGTGATGGAAAACGACAAATTCGATCCGTGGATTGCCGTCGGCGTCCTCGAGGACATCGCGGATGTCGACGTGATCGATCCAAACTCCGTCGAAGAAATGCTCGCCGCCGCAGCGGACGCCGATGCCCTGATTCCGTGGGGGATGCCCCTGGATGAGGCCGTCCTCGAGCAACTCGAGAGATGCTCGGTGATCGGGATCTGTGGGACAGGAGTTGCACGTATCGATCTGACTGCTGCGGATGCGAACGGTATCACCGTCGTCAACGCCGCGACGTATGCGGTCGAGGAGGTTGCCACTCACGCGATGGCATTGTTGCTTTCGTGTGTTCGATCGCTGCCCGCCTTCGACACCGCAGTCCGGGCTGGCGAGTGGGGACGGTCGCCGGGCGAACCCATCCACCGCCTCGAAGGGCGCACGCTGGGACTGGTCGGATTCGGCGATATCGCCCGCCGCACCGCGGAGCTAGCCCAGGCGTTTGGTTCTACGGTCATCGCCTACGATCCGTACGTCGAGGCGGAGATCTTCGAGGAGTACGACGTCACGTCCGTAGGGTTCGACGAGTTACTCACGAGTTCCGAGCTGCTCTCGGTCCACGCCCCCATCACCGCCGAAACACACCGGATGCTTGACGCGGATGCGTTCGACCGCATGGGTCAAGGCACGATTGTGGTGAACACGGGCCGAGGGCCGGTCATCGAGGAGGCGGCACTGCTCGAGGCATTAGATGAAGGGACAGTCGAGATGGCCGGCCTCGACGTGTTCGAGGCCGAACCCCTGGGACCGTCCCCGCTTTGCGATCGCGACGACGTGATCCTCAGCCCGCACATCGCCTGGTATTCCGAAGAATCTCGCGAGGATGCGATTCGGCAGGTTGCCACTGACATTCGCCGCATCTTGACCGGCGACGAGCCTGAACGGGTGGTCGACTCTTCGATGCCGTGGGTGTGAACGGGCGGGTCTGGTAGGGGGATTCCCGATGGATGCCGCCCGTCCGAGGCGCCCTAGCTGGCACCTGCGGCAACAACAGCCAGCCCCCAACGGAACTGCTCGAGCACGAGCGTTCACGATTCTGCTGTCACGGTCGCTCCTGGCCGCTCCGAGCTCTCCCATCGTCCCTTGGGTCGGCGGAGGGTGGGAATGGGCCCACTATCTGGTAATTCAAGGATCGCGTTCAAGTGCCGCCGATAACTATCCGCGATACCGGTCACTAATGCGTGATCCCCCTCGATGGCCACCATCATGTTCTCGCGTTCGAGGTGGCGCTAGCGTATGAGCTCCCGATATCGTTGATTATCCGAACTCGTGAAGGGTACGCATCGATGCAAGGGACACGATTGAGTCACACAACCGAGGAGAGTTGCCGTTGTTTGAATCGAACGGCCTGTTGGATCTAGCTCGCGAGGAACTCGATCAGGCGAAGGCCATAGCTGACGCCGGGATTGTTGAACGCGACGACTAGAGTGAGACCGCATTTCGTGCCCGCAAGCAACGGTTCGGCGGCCGCTTAGACGCCCGAACCTGGTATGCACAGTTCCGTGAACGCGTTTTCCTATGGGCCGTGAACAGTATTGAGGATCGCGTAACGACTCACCGATGAACCTCTCAAACAGGACGTAAATATACGTGAAAATTCCAAGTATGAGTAACCACAATGACATCGGAATCCTCGTCAGATCCTCCCACCCGTCGAGGCCTCACCGACATCGCTCGAAGCTAGATTTTGAAGACCCCTGCGGGTGATTACGCTCGTTAGCGCTCCGCGTTCCGCTGAATGTCCCACCCGAACGAGACGCTCTCTTGTGGAATTCCTTCAGGATCCTGCGGTGTGTACTCCATCTTGAACTGTGCGAAGTTCAGCGAGACGGTTTCGGCGGGCACTTCGCCAGCGTACCCGCCTGACTGGATGTCGGTTACGATGATGTTCTCGAACTCAATCACCAGGAAGTTAATTGATTCCTCCATGTCCGCCCTGCGAATCGTGAGTTTGCCAGTGGGTGCATGCCGGCCTGTCGCACAGTGGCGATACAAATCCGGTGTCGCCTTATCCACTTGCTTGGTGATAGACAAGTCCTGAACGTCCACTTTCCCTCCTCCGCCGCCGCGACCTCGGTGCATGGTGCCAGACTGTGACATGCCCCAGCTCCATGCGAGTATATCGATTTCTCCCTCATGGGCGGGGTCTCGAGATTCCCCCTCGATGCCATCGATTTTTAGAAACATATCCATGGTACCAGCCCGCTGAGTGTCAACGTCTGCCGCCGCAACGCCGGTAGCGGATCCACCGACGGCAGCACCACCGGCGAGAGCCGCCCCTGCTTTCATTGCATTGCGACGAGTGATCGGTGCGAGTGTTTCATCCGTTTGGGTCGGTATGTCTGCTGGAGACATACACAGAGATTGACTGAAACCATAATAATCTTTTCTGGTACACACAGGCTTTCGAAACGAATATTTAAGCGCCTGACTCAGAGAACTGCTCCTCCCCCCTAACGATCTCCTGAGCTTTGTGTCTTATTGGTGCCAACGAGACACAGGGTCATCTCGACGGAAACCGACCAGTCTGAGCCTGCCAGCGCCGCCAAGCGTTGAAATATGCACACTCTCAATTGTCCCAAAAATTCGTCTCGACATTCATGTGACGAATAACCGTTAGGTCGGCAGTTGATGTTTGTCAAAGGCAAATACAACCGAAAAACTAAGGTTCTACTTCTCAGTTGTGCCGATATCTGATGTGTTGGTACTCGAGATGAATAACGGAATTCCAGCGCAAGATGAACGGAAGAGGGATGACCGGCCGATTTACGGATCGGTCGCTGGGGTTAGCAAACGAGCAGGTGGGTACCGCGGGCGTTATTGGATCTAAACCAACGGATGGTCCAAGGTAATAGTAAGCGGAAGGCTGGACAGTTTCACATTCTCATTGTGATTGACGACGAGCAAACGTTGCAGCGGCTCAAAAACATGCTGGACGAGGAGTATGCGGTGACGACCGCAGGAAACGTCCTGCAAGGGCTAGAACGAGCCCAACAAGACGTTGACCTGCTCCTTTTCGAACAACAGCTACCGATCGGTTCGATCTCTCGGGCATTGGAAAAAGTTCGAGAAAACTACCAAGGAATCTACGTCGTGAAAATCCTCGACCAAGAACCGGAAATGGACACCGTTTGGCTCGACTACGACGATTTTCTGGTCAGGCCAATCGAACGGGAAAACATCGAACAAGTTATCGAACGAGCCGAGGAACTGTTGTGCGTCGAAGAATTGCTACAAGAGTACTTGCGATTGCGAGCCCGCCGTGGCAGGCTAGAGGAAGAACTAACTACCGGAGACGAAATGTTTCATGAGGCCGAACTTGACGAACTATCGACACGCATCAATGAATTGGAAGAGAGGCTTCAGGGCGAACTGCACCGCGGGGGCGAGAAGAATTTCATACAGGCGGGTATTAGAGACATCTGGTATGGGTAAACCGAAGTGGGCACTCGTTGCCGGCTGGCGCTTTTGAGCGATCCTGTCCGAAAACAGCTTGGATACTCACGCTCTTGGGTTGTTGGTGAGAGAGGTCACGATTGGTTACCGACGCACGATCGCGGCCGGCTGGGAGCCGCGAGCGCTTCATTCCTGTCGAGGTAGTCCGAATCCACCTTGTCGTCGGCACCTTTCACACCAGCCGGATAATCGCCCTGGCCCCACAGTTCTCACACCGTCATCCTCGCGTCGATAACGTGAGACAAACGAGAGGAACACATAGGTTTTTATTCACGTCGGATGGAATATTTGTACGCTTTGGATGAGCTGGCAGGCGACTTCGTATGTCTTGGTGTTGTTCCTTGCCACCGCAAGTTCGCTCGTACTTGCGGGCTATAGCTGGTATTTGTATCGGTACAGGCGGAATGAGGCCTACATTGTGGCGTTTTTCGTGCTCTGTAGTGCAGTCGCGATCTGGTCGTTCTTTTATGCCCTGCAAATCAGTCGCACCGATTTCGAAACGACACTCGCCATGTACAAGCTCCTCCATATCGGAGGCGCCACCGTCCCACCAGCCTGGTTTGTGTTTTCCTTGCTCTACTCGGGCCGGTCGCGGTTGGTAACACCACGAACCGTTGGGCTTGTCGCTGCCATCCCGCTCGTATTCCTTCTGGCGATTCCGACGAATCCGTATTCTGTGGTGCTGACGGATGCTACGCTCGAGGCTGGCCATTCCCACACGGTACTTGTCACCGAAAATGGCCCGCTCTATCTGCTCTTCCTCGCCTATGCGTACGTACTGCTCATCGTCGGGAGCGTGGTGATTGCCACTGACGCCGTTCAATCCGGACCCCGGTACCGAAAACAATCCGCCCTTCTCGTCGGTGGTGCATTCGTGCCGCTACTTCTCAATGTGCTGACCGTGTTTGCTGTCCCCCCGTTCGGGGACCTCGATGTGAACTTGACCCCAATATCCCTCTCAGTTTCGGTCCTGTTGTTCGGTATTGCGATTTTTCACTACGATCTCTTCGACAGAACCCCGATTGCCCGCACCGAGGTATTTGAGACCATGGATGAAGGGGTCATCGTCCTGGACGAAGACGCATCAGTGGTCGATGTGAATCCCGCGGCAGACCGATTGTTGGAACCTGCCAGCCGCCCCATCGGAAAGCCAATCAACGATGTCATGCCACAATACAACGAGCTTGAACAAGCTGAAAATGACGTGATCGAACTGAGAGGGCGGGAAAATTCGGAACCGCGACTCGTCCAAGTGACGCGAACACCGTTGACGAATGGGGAGGTCGAGGGATGGGTCGTCTTACTGAAAGATGTAACCGCGTTGGAAACACAGCGTCAAGAACTGCAAAAACAAAATAATCGACTCGACACCTTCGCGAGCACGATTGCTCACGATCTCCGCAATCCGCTCTTTGTCATGGAAGGATATACGGACTTGGCACGAGAATCCGGAGAAGACGAATATTTTGAAAAAATCAAGGACTCCATCGAGCAGATAGACCAATTTTTGGAAGATTTGCTGCTGCTCTCCCGACAGGGACGGACGATCGAAGAACGTCGCACCCTCTCACTCCCGCAAATCTGTGAGCAAGCATATCCCGAAAATATGGAGGACACAGTTACCCGCCAGATAGAGACGGAGGCAACCCTGAAAGGCGATCCCCAGCGGCTGAAGCAGGCAATGAATAATCTCTTTCGCAATGCCGTCCATCACGGCGGAGATGACGTCACCATCCGGATCGGTGAGTTACCCAATGGGTTCTACGTGGAGGACGACGGGCCGGGCATCCCCCCCGAACACCGAGAGAAAGTGTTCGATCCCGGTTTCACGACGGAAAGTGATGGAACGGGATTCGGATTGGCGATCGTACACGATATTATCACTGCGCACGGCTGGGAGATAAACGTCACCGACGGAATCGACGGCGGTGCCCGCTTCGAAATCCTCACCGATTGAGACGGATGATACCCGCAGCACCAAGGGTTGTCAGAGACGGTCACAACTCGGATACGGATTTGCACGGACACTGACGGATGTTCGCTGATCCGTGTGGTGGTCCAAAAAACACGTCGTGGACGTCGCGGCTCGATCTCGAGGCGATTCACACGCGTTGCTTCGTTCAGTCGGTTACGATATTACGGCGCCTTCAGATCGCTATCCTGGTTCACAATTACGGCGAGGCTTCCCTCCGGTAAGCCGATGGGTGCCACCACATTGGTCGTATCAACGGTGAGATCGAGGTTCACACGCTCACCGACGTCGAGTTCGTACGGACCGTCATCGCGTGGGTCGGGAACGGCCCCGCCCCACGTGTTGTCCGCGAGGCTGTTGAAGACGATGTTTTCGTTTTTGTATGACTCGGCAGTCGGACCCGACTTCACGGCGAGGCCGACCCACGGGTTGTTCCCCGCCGGGTCGACGAAGCCCATCCCGGCCAAATCCACGCTGATGAACACGCTCTGTGTCCCTTGATTTTGGATTTCCAACAGATCGTGTATTCTGGTTACACTGTTTAGGTTAAAACCATCACCGAGATCTTCGGCATCATTCCCGCTGCTAAAATCAAGGGCGACGGTGTGGCCACTCGTATCCACGTACGCCTCCGAATTTGCGCCCGGGTCGCTTTCCGCATCCGCGGCCTTTCGAATCGCGATAAAGCCGTTGTCGTCCCCTGCAACCTCAACAGCCACGGATCGATCTGCCTGCATGCTGGAAAACGCGCCGGTTCCGAGCGCTGCAGTACTTCCCGTTGCAACCACTGCGATACCACCGAGTACGTGTCGTCGTTTCATGTATTTCCTCCTGGTCCCTGTTAGCAGAGACCATACCAAGGAGGGAACTTGACTGGTATTGATTGTTGTCATTTATCTTGACGACCATGGCCGATGGCGATAGCCAATGTTAAAAATCAGGTTCGGAGACAGGAAGCTTGACATCCTCCTCCACCTGAAGGCAGAAGAATCCTGAGCATTCGAGATGTGAGGTCTGCAGTCCCACCGATCCCCGACACGGTGAGAATCCGGGCGGGGTTCACAGACTGGGCGAGTGGGACTGCTGGGAGTGCCAAGCCCCCGGTACTCCTATCCTCTCTCATGTACGGACTCCCGGTGTTGTTTTTGCCACGGGGGCCGGTAGCCCTCGACGGACTCGGCGTTACTTTCCGTGGTGCTTCCAAGCAGTCGGGCACTGCATCGGTTCATTATAGGAACCGATCGTTCACCGGACTGGTTCCGATTATTGTCTCATTGCTTGGGGCGGAAGGGCCGCCATCGCAGGACGGACAGGGAATCTCCGTTCCCAGCCGATTCCTACCCATATGGA
>SKQO01000087.1 GCA_007118975.1 Halobacteriales archaeon
ACCGCTCCCTCCCGACGCTGAACGTCGAATTCCCGGACGTCACGGTCGCGGAGGTCATGACCACGGACGTGGTTACCGTGTCCGGTCGACGGTCGGTGACGGAGACCGCCCAGCGACTCATCTCCAATGATGTCGAGCAGGTCCCGATGCGTCGCGGGGACGGTCTCGTCGGGATTGTCAAGGACATGCACTTGCTAGAGGCATTGTATGAGTGAGGCGGCAGGGGAAAAACGCAGGACCGGTGACCGGCTCGCGGAACTGGGCAAACGACGCGGATTCTTCTTCCCTTCCTTCGAGAGCTACGGTGGTGTCGCCGGCCTATACACGTACGGGCCAAACGGTGCCGCACTCAAGCGGCATCTGGAGGACGCCTGGCGGGACCGATTCACGGTAAAGGAAGGGAACTTCGAGATACACGCGCCCACCGTTACCCCGAAACCAGTACTGGATGCGTCGGGCCACACCGACGCCTTCGACGACATGCTGATCGAGTGTGGGGAGTGCGGTGAAACCCATCGGGCGGACCACCTCGTGGAGGACGCGACGGAGCTCGAGGACGCGGAATCAGTACCACCCGAGGAGATGGCCGGGTTGATCGAGGATCACGACATCCGGTGTCCGGAGTGCGGAGCGAGCCTGGTCGATCGACCGGTCGAATCGTTCAACCTGATGTTCGAGACGGCCATCGGGCCAGGTGACAGCACCCCCGGGTTCCTCAGGCCGGAGACGGCCCAGAGCATCTTCGTCGAATTCCCGCGCCTCGCGGAGTATGCACGGTCTGAACTCCCGTTCGGCGTCACCCAGATCGGGCCGGGGTACCGTAACGAGATCAGTCCTCGTCGCGGTCTCGTTCGGGTTCGTGAATTCGGCATGGCGGAGCTCGAACTGTTTGTTGATCCGGCACGGAACGAACCGCCACTGTCGTCAGTTGCGGCCGTTCAGCTTCGTCTCTACCCCATCGATGCACAAGCGGCGGATGGGAAGTCCTACCGGAACGTAACGGTGGAAGAGGCGCTCGAGCGGAACATCATCCAGAACCAGTGGGTCGCCTACTACGTCGGGCTGGCAAGGCAGTGGTACGACCGGATCGGCATCGATCCCGATCGGCTGCGATTCCGCCAGCACCAGGCTGGCGAGCGGGCACACTACGCGACCGACTGCTGGGACGCCGAAGTAGAGATCGACGGCGCCTGGATCGAAATCGCCGGGCTCGCCCATCGGGGTTGCTATGACCTCGCAAAACACGACGAACACGCCGACGACGACTACACCGTGTTCCGTCCCTACGACGAGCCGGTTACCGTCGAGCGCGCGACCGTAGCACCGGACATGGGACAGCTCGGGCCGACGTTCGGAGAACAGGCGCCGGCAGTGGTGGACGCCCTCGAGGAGCTCGTCTCGACGGAGCCGGAGGCGTTTGAGGGGGAATCGGTCGCCGTCACCGTCGACGACACGGAGCTCGAAATTCCGGTCGAACACACGGGATTTAGCCGGGAAACAGTTCGTGAAACCGGCGAACGGATCATGCCCGAGGTCATCGAACCGTCCTTCGGGATCGATCGGACCGTCTACACCATCCTGGCCCACAACCTGAAACAGGACGTGGTGGACGGGGAAGAACGAACGTACCTTGCACTTCCGTCGGAGCTCGCACCCACCTTCGTGGCGGTGTTCCCGCTGATGGACCGGGACGGGCTGGGCGAACGGGCCCGGTCGGTCGCTGCGGACCTGCGGGCTGCCGGGTTCGAGGTGGCCTACGACGATTCGGGGAATATCGGACGGCGATATCGGCGTCAGGACGAGGTCGGCACCCCGTTTTGTGTGACGATCGACTACGATACCCTGGAGGACGGGACCGTAACGATTCGAGACCGGGACACGACCGCCCAGGAACGGGTCGCGATCGATGCGTTGCCGGGCACTCTGCGTGCGCTGGGCAACGGGGATCGCACCCTCCAAGGGTGAGTGATGGCGGAAATCGGGCGACGGCTGGTGCACGCGAGCGGCGTCATCTTCCCCGGCATCTATCTGCTCGAACTGACGACCTGGACACAACTCGGCTGGTTGCTCGTCCTCGGCAGCCTGATCGCCGTCGGACTCGAGGTCCTCCGGCTCGGGGCGCGGGTGGAGTGGTGGATCTACGACCGGCTTATACGCGAATACGAGGCAGATTCGGTGGCTGGATACGCCTACTACATGTGGAGCATTACCCTGGTCGCCTGGGCCTTCGAACCGAGCGTTGCCATCCCGGGCATGTTGATGCTGATGCTCGGTGATCCGGTGAGTGGCGTGGTCCACCAGGACGGTGAGAGTGGGGTCAAACAGTGGCCGTCCCTGCTCGCGATGTTCGTCGTGTGCCTTGTCGTTGCCATTCCGTTCGCCACTCAGCTGCTGCCGTCGATCTGGTGGGGCATCGGCGCGGCATCGCTGGCGGCGATTCCCGCGACGGCCGCAGACGCCTACCTGTTGCGAATCGGCGACCGGATCATCGACGACAATCTCACGATTCCAATCGCCGGTGCGCTCGGCCTCTGGATTGGCGTGACGCTGTTTGCGAGCCTGCTCTGAGCTCCACTTTCGCCGGGCTAGACGAACCCTTAACCCCGAAGGGGCGGTAACACGCGATCGATGGGTGCCCAGGAAACGACGACCGAATACGTCGAACATCCCAACGTGGTTCCGGGGACGATCGAGCAACGGCGCTATCAGCGCGAGCTCGCTGCGGAGGCGGCCGAGGGCCACACACTCGTCTGCCTACCGACCGGCCTGGGCAAGACGACCGTGAGTCTACTGGTGACGGCAGACCGAATCGGTGACCCGGAGGAACGGATACTCTTTCTCGCACCGACGAAACCCCTGGTCGAACAACACGCCGAATTTTATCGCGATGCCCTCGACGTACCCGCGGAGACGGTCGTCGTCTTTACTGGCGAGATTTCTCCGGCCGATCGGGCCACGGCGTGGGACGACGCCCGTGTCGTGATCGCGACGCCACAAGTCATCGAGAATGACATCATTGCCGACCGCGTCGATCTCTCATCGGTGGTCCACCTGACGTTCGACGAGTGCCACCGGGCAACCGGGCAATACGCGTACAATTACATCGCGGAGCGCTACCACGAAGTCGCCGAACGGCCGCTCGTCACCGGGATGAGCGCCTCTCCTGGCGGGACGAAAGAGGAAATTCTCACCGTCTGTCGAAACCTGGGCATCGAGAACGTGGCCGTCAAAACGGAGCAGGACGAATCGGTGGAGCCGTTCACGTACTCGACCGACCTCGAATGGGAGACGGTGAGTCTTCCCGACGAAATCATCGAGGTGCGCGATGCAATCCAGGAGGTGCTGGTCGACCGTCTCGAGACGCTCCACGACATCGGCGCCACCCGGACCACGGATCCGGAGCTCTCCCAACAGGAACTCAACAAGATGCGGGGAAAGCTGCAGTCGATGATCGATGCCGGCAATACCGACGGCTACACCGGGATGTCCTATCACGCCGAGGTGATGAAGCTCAAACGGGCCGTGGAGATCGTCGAAACTCAGAGCGTCGAAGCGGTGCGTCGGTACTTCGAGCGCCAGGAGGAAGCGGCACGCGCGTCCGGTGCATCGAAAGCAAGCAAACGGCTCGTCAGCGACCATCGGGTCCGCCGCGCCATCGAGAAGGCAGAACGATACGACGACATCCATCCGAAGTTCTCGCGGGCGCGGATCCGGTTGGCTCGGACGCTAGGGATCGAGGACGGTGAGCGGGTCATCGTCTTTACCGAATCCAGGGACACGGCGGAGGTACTGACGGAATTCCTCTCGGAAACTTTCGAGACACGGCGTTTCGTCGGGCAGGGCAACCGCGACGGCAGCGACGGGATGACACAGACACAACAACGGGAGGTGCTCGATGCGTTTCGTGCCGGTGAGTTCGAAGTCCTCGTGTCGACGTCGGTCGCGGAGGAGGGACTGGACGTCCCCGAGGTGGATCTGGTGCTGTTTTTCGAACCTGTCCCGACGGCGATCAGGGCGATCCAGCGCCGTGGCCGAACCGGCCGCCACGCACCCGGGAAAGTGGTCGTCCTGATGGCCGAGAATACGCGCGATGAGGCGTATTTTTGGATCTCCCGACGTCGCGAAGACGAGATGGCCGACGAGCTGGAGGCACTGAAATCGATCGAAGGCGAACTCGAGGCCGCCCTCGGTGGAACCCAGGGCGACATCGTCGCGTTCGCCGACGGCGCTGGCGCAGAACGTTCGTCTGCCGACAACCCGCCCGATGACCAGGCAGGACTGGATGAGTTCAATGCCACCGGGAACGGGCAGTCCGATCCCGACGACGAAGAAACGATCACGATCGTCGCGGATCAGCGCGAGTTGGACGCGACCATCGGACGAGAACTCGGCGCTCGCGACGGGTTCCACGTTTCCCTCGAGACACTCGACGTCGGTGATTACGTGCTTTCTGACCGCGTGGTCGTCGAGCGAAAAACCGTGACTGACTTCCTCGATACGCTGCTCGGGGAGGATCGATCGCTGTTCGGTCAGATCGGGGACATGGTCGAATCGTACGATCGGCCCGTGGTCGTGGTGGAGGGCGAGGATCTCCTCGGGCAACGCGACGTCCATCCCAACGCCGTCCGTGGTGCCCTCGCTAGCCTCGCGGTCGATTTCGGCGTGAGCGTGCTGTTCACCGCGGATGAGCAGGATACGACCGAGCTTCTTGCCGTCATCGCCAAACGGGAACAGCAACGGGAGGGACGAGAGGTAAGCGTCCACGGGGAAAAGGGCGGGCGAACCCTCGCCGAACAGCAGGAGTATGTCGTCTCGTCGATCGCGGAAATCGGACCGGTGACCGCACGATCCCTGCTCGAGGCCTTCGACACGGTCGAGGCGGTGATGGCCGCGAGTGAGGACGAACTCCAGGCTGTCGAAGGAATCGGGACGGTGACCGCCGAGCGGATTCGTGACGTCGTCGCGAGTCAGTACGAGCCCCGTTAACTGTCGAGCAGGACCTGGTACGTCTCAGCGGCCTCCCTGGCCGCGGCGAGTAATTCCTTGGCTTGACGGGGGTCCTCAGCATCCGCAGCCCGCGCCGCGAGTTGGGAAATGGCGCTCGTCAGTGCTCCCGTAGCGTGATCGAGTTGCTCCTGCGGCAGGTCCGCGTCCGACGAGTCCTCGACGGCCTCGGGCAACTCCTCTGTCGCCGGCTGTAGTTCGACGTCCTCCGGCGCTGGCGGTTCCTCGGGTTCCGGAGCCGGTTCAACGGATTCCTCGACTGCCTTGGAGGGTTCCTCCTGTTCGGGCTCAGGTTCAGGTTCTGGTTCAGGTTCCGGCTCTGGCTCTTGTGTCGGCGGACGACGACTGGCTCCGGTCACATCACCGGGGCCAGCGAGCGGGACCTCGTCGGCCGGCACCTGACAGGTCGGACAGAACTCCTCCCCATCGTGACGGAAGATGGGGGAAGCACACTCCTGGCAGTGGACATTCAGCATCGTTGCCCCCTTCAACAGCAGTTCGCTCATGCGCTCTGTCGTCTGCCGGCGGGCCTCCTCCTGTTCGAACTTTTCGCGCAACTTCTCTCGCTCTTTTTCTTTATCGAACTCGCTCATTGATGGCCTGTAGAACATCATCGCCGAAAAGGGCTTCTGCATCGATCCGCGGCGCGGCCACCCACCGCAAGCGCCCCGAAATCCCGGTGTTTCGAAGCGCTTAACCGAATTCCAGAGGCAGTTTCGAAACAGTATGAGCAAAGTAAGCGTGGTCGGGGCCGCAGGTACCGTCGGGGCTGCAGCCGCCTATTCACTCGCCCTCCGGGACGTCGCAGACGAAATAGTCCTTGTCGATATCCCGGAAAAGGAAGACGACACGGTAGGGCAAGCGGCGGACGCCAACCACGGGGTGGCCTACGACGCGAACACGCGAATTCGTCAGGGCGGGTACGCGGCGACCGCCGGCTCGGATGTCGTCGTGATCACGGCCGGTATCCCGCGCCAACCGGGCCAGACCCGGCTCGATCTCGCCGGGGACAACGCACCAATCATGGAATCAATATGGTCGTCACTGGCGGAACACAACGACGACAACGTCGTGACGGTGACGACATCCAATCCCGTCGATTTACTGAACCGGCACCTCTACGAAGTCGGTGACCGCGACCGCCACCGGGTGGTCGGGTTCGGCGGGCGACTGGATTCCGCCCGATTCCGCTACGTCCTCGCAGAGCGATTCGACGCGCCGGTTCGGAACGTGGAAGCGTCGATACTCGGCGAACACGGGGACGACCAGGTGCCCGTCTTCTCGAAAGTCCGCATCGACGGTCGGGATCCGGGCTTCGACGCGGCGGAACGAGAAGAGATACTCGCCCAGCTGCAGCGGAGCGCGATGGACGTCATTGAGCGAAAGGGAGCGACCGAATGGGGCCCGGCACGCGGGGTTGCGCACACAGTAGAGGCAATCCTGCGTGATACGGGAGAAGTGCTGCCGTCGTCAATCCCCCTCGACGGAGAATACGGAATCGAAGGCCCCTCGCTCGGAGTTCCCGTCAGGCTCGGCAGCGGCGGGGCTGTCGAGGTGATCGACTGGGAGATGACAGACCAAGAACAGCACGCCCTGGAGCAAGCCGCGAACAAACTGGCCGATCAATACGATTCAATCGAGTGAGGCAGCGATTCGATTCCGGGGCGTTCGTCGGTCGGTCACGGAACCAGCTGTTCACCGTCGTCGTCATACAGGGTGATGGCGTCGACCGGACAGACCCGGGCTGCCATTTCCGCATCGAACTCCTCTCCCTCCGGTACCTCGCGGACAAACCGATCGGGTGCCGACTCGTCTCCCCCCTCGAGGATCGCCTTGCCGGCGTCGGGATCCTGGGTGAAGCCCGACCACTCGTCGACGCACTGAAACATTCCGATACAGGTCTCGCGGTTGAACTCAATGCGCATGCACGGGAATTGACGGCGCAGCGTATATGGGTGACGACCCCCGAAATCGCGCCAACCGCCCTCCACCCGGGTGTTAACTTTCGGGCGACTATTTTCCCTTCACCATTACCTCGGACCGCGCATCCGATACGGGACGTTTGTCTTCAGTCGGGGTACTAAACACGACGGATCCGGGGAGAGTCGTCGCTTCTGTGGGGAGGACGACCCCGACGTTCAGACTCGTGTCGATCCCCGTTCGCGCGTCAGGACCGACGACGACACCGTATTTTCGCCGTCCCGTCCCCATTGATGCTCCCTGTACCGTGGTCTTGATCGGTTCCTTATCATGGCGAAGGTTTGCGACGTTCGTACCAGCCCCGAAGTTTACCCGGGGACCGAGGATACTATCGCCGACGTACGATTGGTGGTTGACGGCCGCACCGGCGCAAAGGATGCTGTTTTTGACTTCGACCGCGTGACCCACCTTCGCATCGGTACCGATGACGGTGGCCCCTCGGACATATGCGTTGGGGCCAATGGTCGCCCCCGAACGAATCAGGACCGGCCCGTCGATTGCGACCCCAGAGCGGATCGTGGCACCCGCCTCGACATGGACACAGCCGAGCAGCTCGGCGTCCGGATGAATATCACCTGCTCTCGATGGCGCCAGGGATTCTAACTGTCGTTCGGTCGCCTCAAGCAGCTCCCACGGGTGATCCACATCGATCCACTCGTTGACGCCCACAATTCGGGGCTGTACCCCCATCAATTCGGTGAGCTGGTCCGCCAACTCCCATCCATTGGTCCCCGTCTCGTCCATTGCTCCCAATCTATCGATGGTGCAGCCGGGAAACGTGAACGCGCCCAGGACAGGGCTCTCAGAGTCCTCTCCTCGAGCGGGGGAGTTCGGCGCGAGGCGGGCGTGATGCGAGGATCCGACGACGACGCTCGGAGTTTCTTCATACAGCGCATCGACATCCGATCGGTTTAGCAGAAGATCTCCCGGAAGGACGACGAACGGTTCCGGTTGTAAGACACCTAGTGCACGCCAAACCGCGTCTCCCGTCCCCTGCGGCGTCGGTTGCACCACGTAATCAAGCGTTACGTTTCGGAACGAACCGCCTATCGCGGATTCAATCGATCCGTCGGGCGGAACGACAAGAACAATCCTATCAGCTCCGGCATCGACGGCCGTCGCCAGCACGTGTTCGATGAGAGGTCGTTTGCCCATCGGCAGGAGCGCTTTCGGGCGATCATCGGTTAACGGTCGCATTCGAACGCCGGAGCCAGCGGCGAGAATGACTGTCTGCATGGTGGGTGAATTTTACTCACGCGAGACCGTGGCGTTGTTATTGCGGAAATAAATTGTTTCGAATCGATGGCCGTGCTTCGGTGCCCAAAACCAGGTTGTGAAAGACATCGCATATCATATACATAACACAATATGGCAACATAATAGGAGTAATTTGAGGGGTTAGGTGATGTAGATGTCACCCACCCTCCTGGCGGCAAGGATCGACCCCGTTGCTCAAATGGGTGGCCGAGAAACGAACCCCAGTGATCGGCAAAGAAGAAACTTGCAACCAAATTGGTCATTACCACCATTCGCGCCTTTCATAAGTACCCCGATGAATCGTGTTATTGGTTAATGGATACCCATCATGAAATGTCTCAAATGGCTCGATTTCCAGGGTTTGTGACCATGCACGGAACCATATATTTCGGCCATTAGGGGGTGGAGAAAACACCGATCACAAGAGGTTGA
>SKQO01000152.1 GCA_007118975.1 Halobacteriales archaeon
AATTAGACTTGTCTGTTTCCGGGGGTGTCGAAAGAGCGACAGACCAGATGGTCAATACCAAGCAGGAGCGGGAGGAGGTTGTCACTCGTCAAGCATCAATGGAGTGGGGAAATTTCGGATATTTGCAGGTGGTCAATGCGAAGAACGCCAATGTGACAAGACACAGCGTGATGGGGGATGCGATGACCGAGGTGAGTCTGAAGGGCGTTGGAGGTGTGGAACTGTGCGCAAACCCTTGGCACCACGACAACGTAACCACCGATGCGTTCAGGTCGACCGATGACGAGATCGGCAATGGGTTCTGGCATGGACCCACAACCGGCAAGATCGACGAGATAAAAGAGGTGTCGACGTCCTCACAAACCAGTAAAATCGGAAAGAATCGACACGAAGAACGGTCAGGGGTAGTTCTTAGCTCGGTTGAGAATACAAGTTGGATGCTATCGAGTCACTGAAAGGTGAAGGATGACAGATCGAATTTGGTATCGCGAATAAGAGTTTATTATATAATATACGGTGGATCCCACCACATCTGGCGAACTAACTGAGAGATATTGCAACGTGGACGGGGCGACGTCAAGCACAAATTAAACTAACTTTGGTTAAATATGTGCAGAGAGCAGGAAAGAACATAATCGAAAGGGAAAACTGTCGAAGTCAATGCGAACACCGGCACCGTCCATCAGGGAGGTGCCGGACCAAAGCGCGCGTACAATGAGTCGATGTTAACCTATGAACATCGGCGAGTACAACGATGTCAAACTCCCCCTCATTACATCGAGATACATGGTGGGAGTGGGAAGGAACGATATATCAGATAAAACGATCCGATTCGGAATAGAACAATGCAATACTTCTAGCCGGCGATACAACGGATCAAGGCCAGCATAGCTGAGAAATCCACAAACGCTTCAGACCTTGGAGAGCGAGACGGGGGCGACCACTTGAGAGAGAAGCAACTCAATCGCGGCAAACTGGACCCGGATCATCCAAGAGCACACAAACTCGTCGGGATCCAGTCCCACTCGTCGGTTCAAGTAACCTACCGGTCGACGATGAGCAGCTATTCACACAGAGCCAAATGCCACCGTGTGGCACTAATTAGCCGAGAGCGCTAACAGGCTAATACCGGAACAAAAGGCGAATCAGACCTTTAGAGTTATATGATGTAGTGTATATCGCGATATCAAAATGAGATAACCATAGATAATCAAGTACGTCGTAAGATGCGGAACTGAATCGATGCACCGCCAGTCCCAAACATCTCAATAAATTTGGTCACAGTAACAGGACATCCAGACACTTATCTCCGACATAAAGTGAAAACGATTTAACGATGTAGTGATAGACGATGTTGTCACTAAGAATCGAACACGAAGTCGAGGTGAACGGGCCAGCCGGTGCGAGCCGGGTCCCAGATGGATCCCCAGATCACAATGGCGAATTCGTCTACGTGGGCACCGGGCCCGACAACGTCACCGATCATCTGCCAATCGATGGCTACGACCGGACCCGCAACATCCGTACCAACCACATCGACAATTCAGCCGGATATCCCCACTCACACTCGCCGTTTGCAAGGCTGTCACAGAGAACATTACCGTCAAGTACTGTACCGACGCGTTGGGATCCCAACACGGCTACGAGGCTGACCATACTGCCACGATCCGGTGTGATGGGTATCGGGAATACGTTCCGCGGGAACGCGATCCGTGCACCCGCGGCGATGCCATCGAGATTACGCGCACGTTTTTTGCTGACGATAGCGACGGCGACGAAAATTATCGAGAGCCCGAAGCGGAACTCGAAGCTCGAATGGGAACGGAAAATGCGGTGTACGGGAACGTCATCACCCAATACACGCATAAAACACCCCGGTTCCCACCAACCCATCGAATGTTTCCGGAGCATGACTGGAGCGAACCCGAGAACCAGTCGGTCATCCGTAGGAATATGATTGATGACCAGACGGACGGTGTCCCCAAAGCCTCGTGTCCTGGAGTTGTTCCCGCTTCGAACGGCATCGGCCACCTCGGCGGGGACAGCCCTGAGCAAGACAACGGGCCGGGGGACATTGCGGCGGTCCGGGATCCCATGGGAGTTGCCGAATTCGAGATCACGGCCGAGATCAAGCCCTTCACGCCCAGCGAAACAAACTCGACGGCTGATTTCGGCGCCTTCAGCTTCGCATTTGAGTGTGTCTCGTGCAATTGCCGGATGTCATAACACACAATTCAATATCGCGATATACAATACACCATTTAAATGCAATGCGCATCCTCGGGTGTTAAACCTATGGCCAAGTTGTGAATACGCGATCGATACCCTCTGACCTGATGCATGATGATTAGTCAAGCAAATTTGCTCCCGAATTCATCCTACCAGCATCCTTTCCGACACTGGCCCTTCAGTGGCTGAATTGACGACTTACAGCGGATCAAACCAAATAACATAATGTGTCGTGGTATTACACATCTCATTATTTGAGTGAATAGGCCTGTGACCGTCCACAGAGTTCAGCGGTCCGGTTTCTCACCAATACATTTGTCCTGATAGATCAGTTAACATACAGTATCAAGTACAAGATCCCGTGATGACGGATTAACCAATCTGTTGCAGCCCACCTCCATTAAATATTAAACCGTTCCCCGCTATATGAAATGTGTTGACTTACATATTATTCTCGTTACGCCCCGGCTGATACCATCTGTCCGGCGCTCGTCCACATTCCATCAACTATATCGAATCACACGCCGAAGTCAATGATTCATACTCACACTAACGGGAGGGTTTTCGCATGGAATTTCCGTGCAGCATCCCAAACGTTCGCGCAGGTACGACTGTATTCAAGTGGTTCAAGAATCGCCACAGGCGCGACAAGGACTGCGGCTGCCCTGTTTAATGCCAAATACCGTATTCGGCAACGTGATGTGCAGTTGCCGGTGAACAACGTCGGAAAGGAGCCCCTTTGACCCGGTGATGCAATTTCACACTCCGTACTCCTTCGCACGACTCAGGGCTTGTCGCTTCCCACCGCTGCCTTAATTCCCCGTACAAGTTACCTCCCGGAACGCACCGGTAACTCGATAGACGTCGGACGTTCCCGATCGAAAAAGATGGTATTTGTCGCGACCTGCCGCTCGCGATCAGCTGGGGAGTGTCCAGTGTTGTGGTTGACGTCGTATCTCGGATAGTTCGACGACGAGATGTCCAGTCGGATCCGGTGTCCGGCCTGAAAGACGTTCGCAGTCGGATACGGTTCCATCTCGAACGCATACACATCACCCGGGGACACTGGATCTGGCTCGCGACGATATCCCCGATATCTTGCCCGGCAGATCGAATCCGACAAATTCAGCGCGAAGCCGCCGGGATAGTCCTCGCTCGGTGGATATTCGTCGATTAACATGGTAGTGAAATCCGTATCGGCCGCATCCGTCGAACCGTACACCCGAACCTGCAACGGTCCGGCAATCTCCACTGGTTCTTCGAGCGGCGCGCTCCGAAACGTGACGACATCATCGCGCTCCTCGATCGGACGATACGGGGGATCGGCACCGAACGTTCCCGGACGAGCCCGTTGATCGAAACCACCCCGGCCGGTTATGCTAATAGTCGGCCGATTCTCGAGCGGTAACTCCTCGATCGACTCCTCCCGTGGCTCGAATGCGTAGTAAGAAGAGCAGTTCCCGCCGATCGTTGGTACTGGATCATCTGGATCGAACTGGTAGCTCGTTGATGCCGTTTCCGCGCTGGGTCGCTCGGTGGACAGTGATCCGTCGCGTTGGGCGTAATATGTGACCTGTTCAGCATCCGGAAGCGGCCATGTATCCGCCGTCGCCCATTCCCCACCTCGTCGCAACTTATTTCCACGCGTCGTTTCCGCTCGCGAGGGGGAGTCTCTGGCACCCATCCGGAAATACGTAACCGGCGCACGTTCCCAGGTATCTGCACCTTTGAGATACCGATCGAAGAAGGCCAGTTTTGTCCGATTGTAGTCCACACGAGCGGCCTCCCCGAAATGGGTCTCCCCGGCGGTCGGTGAATCCCAGGACGCCGCACCCCCGTGGGTCCATGGGCCCATCACGAGGAACTGATCGCTTTCCTTCTCGGCTGCGAAGGCCTGAAAGCTATCGCTGGTCGCTTTTCCGTAGGAATCGTACCAGCCACCAGCATACACCGTCGGCACGTCCGCACTCTCCTCGAGGTAGCGAAGAAAGTTGAGGCCGCGCTCGTCCCACATCGGATCGGGGCCCTCCGAGTTCATCAGGTCGAGACACCATCGTTCGTAGGCCGGCACGTGACGGAGGGGTGACTCCCCTTCGATCACCGGTTCGTTGGCATACACGTCCCGGGTGTCGACTGTTGCCATCGTCCGCTGGACGTTCGGATCTTCCAGGGCACGCTTGGCAAATCCGCCGCCGATCGTCAGCGCCCACGCCAGCCAGCGCATCTCGAAGGTGCCGTTGTGTCGGAGCGTCGCCTCCCAACCGTTGGCGGCCCCCTGGTTGACAAACATAGCTGTCAGCGCTGGGGGGTCGAGGGTCGCAAGCGCGCTCTGGACCCACGCCATATACGAGGTCCCCATCGTTCCTACCTGACCATCACAGTACGATTGATCCGCCAGCCACTCCACGGAATCGTACCCGTCAGCCGGCTCATTACGGAGCAGGTAGAACTCCCCCTCGCTGGCGTATCGACCCCGAACATCCTGAATCGCGACGACGTATCCGCGTCGGGCAAACCAGCGGCCCTGCTCTTCTACTCTGGTTCGATCCCGTTTGTCGTAGGGTGTCCGCACCATGATGGCAGGTTGCGGGTCGGTCAGCGGTGCGCCCGTTGTCTCGTCGGACGGCCGGTAGATATCCGTCGACAGGGTAATCCCATCGCGCATGGGGATAGCACGGTCGTGATGGACGGTGACACCGAATTCCGCGCTCGAGGCGGGGTCTGGAATCATGGCGCGATGACGCCCGCCTGGCTACAAAAACGTGGGCCCCGCGGCAACTGGACCGCTCGAGCATGGCAAAAGTACGCACCCGAGCACGAGTTATTAGCCAATTCGACGCTGAGATACCGCCATGTACGAACGAATCCTCGTTGCGACAGACGGGAGCAAACACGCTGAAGCTGCCGCCGAGCGAGCGATCGAACTCGCCAATCTTACGGGCGGGACACTGCACGCGATCAGCGTGGCCGAAACGGGGATACTAGGATCGATCCGATTGCCAGGGGAATCAGCGAGTGCCGAGGAGGTATTCTCGAAGGAGGCCGAAGGCCACGTGGCAGCTGTCGAGGAACGAGCCGCAGCGAACGATGTCAACGTGATCAGCGAGGTACGCTACGGAGCGGCCGTCGAGGCGATCCTCGACTACGCGAGCGATATCGATGCGGAGGTCGTGGTGCTGGGTTCCCGCGGTCGGGGCGGAATCGCGCAGGTGATGCTCGGAAGCGTCGCGGAAGGGGTGGCGCGGTACGGCGAGATGGACGTGCTCGTCGTCCATGGAGAGGACTGAGGCGAGGCACGGGATTAGGTGTCGGTGTCACTAACGAGTTCCTCGATCGCCGCACCGCGCCGACCGATCCCCCAGCCGAACAGGCCCAACCCCACCAGGATCGCCAGGAGCTGGATCACGTGCGCCTCCGGCACACGCTCGGGCGTGACACCCCATCGGTCAAATCCCAAGCTCACGAGGAACGCAACCACGAACAGCGCCACCCCAACGTCAGCTGGCCGCATTTTGGGCATGCCGGTGGGGGTCGTACCCAGCCGTCCGAGACAGTAAAACAGCAAGGTGTACGGGATCCAGCCGACCATGACGAAAATCACCACGCGGTCGAGCTCACTGGCAAAATACAACCGTGGAACGACGAGCAGATACAGGATGCCGGTAGTCACCACGCTCGCCACGAAGAGGAGTCTGACGCCCGTGGTGCGCTCCATCTCTTGCTTGGACATTCGCCGCCCACCGTGTTGAATCGGCCGGTTTCACGGACGAACGGGTGAGCCAACCGTCCCAAAATACGACCGAAGGCGGCAGAAGAGCAAAGCGGTCCGATCGTCTCGTTTGCCCATGTACAAATCAGTCCTTGTGGGGACCGATGGAAGCGAGGCTGCGGGAGCGGCCGTAACCCATGCTGGCAATCTCGTCCGCGCAACGAATGGGATCCTCCACGTCATCTCGGTCGTCGAGACGAACGCGAAGTCGTTTCGCTTCGGCGTCACCGAAGTCGACGAAATCAACCGACGACTCGGGGATATCGTCGAGGGTGTGGTGGACGAATACCGGGAATCGGGAATCCGGGTGGAGTTCGAGATCCGACGTGGCAAACCAGCAGTGGAGATTCTCGCATACGCAAAAGAGATCGACGTTGATGTGATCGTCGTCGGGCAGGTCGGGGCAGATCACGAGCAGTTCGCCTGGGTCGGCAGTACTGCCCTTCGGCTGGCTCGAAACGCTGACCGCCCACTGATCGTGGTTCCGCCAACCGACGATGATAGAATATTGACATCCTCCTCCGCGTAAACGCGGAGGAATCCTGAGCGTTGGAGATTTCAGGTTCGCAGTTCCACCGAACCCCGACACGGCTTCTCACCGTGTTGGGGTTCACGGCCTGTGACGGGTGGGACTGCTGGGAGTGCCAAGCCCCCGGTACTCCTATCCCCCCGTCGTGTTCGGACTCCCGGCGTTGTGTTTGCCTCGCGGGAGTCCGGCAGACTTCAACGGACTCGGCGTTACTTTTCGTCGGGCGTACAGCAGTCAATTCCACTCGTATGCTGTGAGCGTACGGTGGTCATCGACTGGTTCCGATTACTGTTTGATTGCTTGGGGCGGACAGGCCGCCATCGGAGGACTGGCGGGAATCGCTCTGTTCCCAGCCGGATTCCTCCCCATACGTACGGTTGCCTGTCACTTCAAAACACGGATTGGGAACTCTCGAACTGGCTCGCGCAGCCTGGATTGAGCTCGAGTTGTCGGATTCATCCTGATCCTAAAGGGTCAGGTATGCTCCACGATTCTGTATAATAAAGACGGCAGAACGGCTGGAGCACCGTCGTCGGTCGTGAACACGTCTCGGGGCGTCCGTACATGACCGAGCGAAGTCCGTGAAGAGCACTCCGCGTACACGTCATTCTGGTAATCGAATTTTACGTACGTGGCCCGCGACGATCTCCTGTAGGTCCCTCACGCCGCCCTAGGGCCAGTCGCTTGGAAGCTCGTCCCGATGAGCAATCAGCAACTCGACAAGTGGGCCGATTTCGTGGAAGCGCGACCCCCGCGTAATCGTTTCTGAATCAGGATCCCAGTCGATAAATTCCGCCTCATCGAGTTTCGGGAGGTGAGTGTGATACAGCCCCATCAAGGCATCATTGGGTCGTTCGTCGCCGGTGAAGTCCAAAGATGCGAGCTCGCCTTCGTCCCCTGGGTTCGCCCGAACAAGTGCTGTCAAGATACGGCGCCGCGTGGGGCGGCCCAGCGCCTCGAACTGTTCGTCGAGCGTCGTTCGAGCAGCGGCGTGCGGTGAGTGCGGATAATTAGTCATTTCGATGGTGAGTTCCATATGGTTGTGTTCCCGATCTATCGTGCTCGTACGAGCAATGGCCTACGATTGTAAATCTGTTGCGTTATTCGAAAAACATGTGTTGCACATTCCGCAAATTTACTGCAGGTGATTTACCTATTCTACACATCTCCTTCGTATTGTTACAGTCCGTCTGAAAACTCTACTCGCCGTTACGATCGAATTCAAACTCTGCCCAGGGGCGTGTATGGTGGTTCGTGAGAATTTCGGAGGATTCGATTTCGAAGCCCATCGTCGCGAGTTCGTTGCTGATCTCGGTCAGGTCCCGAGTGTCCGTGGCCACGACCTCGATGTGAATATTATTCTTGCTGGTGAGCATCTCACGGACGTCAACGACACCGTGTCGATCCAGCGCGTCACGGGCCAACGCTTCGCGATTCTCGGCGGGGGCGCTGCAGACAAAGAGGACGTGGAGCGGATAGTGGGCCTTCTCGTAGTCGATCTTTGGAAAGTACCCTTCGATCACGCCAGTCTCCTCCAGGTGCTCGATGCGGTTCCGGACGGTGCTGTCGGAAACGTCAACCCGTTCTGCCATCTCGGCGATCGTGGTGTTGCGGGCGTCCTGCTGGAGCAAGAACAGGATTCCTCGGTCGACATCGTCGAGTGCGACCTCACTCATGGCTTCGCTCTGACCACCCGCCTGCATGAATCTTGGTCCTCATTTCGGAAAGCCACAACGCCAGCGGTGCATAGTACAAATCCGAATCGTGCAGTTGTTAATTCGAGGAGTATCTTGTTCATTCCACACTATTCATACCAAAATATGTGGAATACACTATATATAGAGCAAAGATTATCCACTCGCACAGCGTTACGATAAGCAATGGATGCAGGCACGCCATCGGCCCGGGTCATCGAGGCAGTCGCACAGAAGGAGGGCGTATCGGCGATCGAGCTGGTTCCGCCCTTGTATGATGCGGTCGATCCAGACGCACTGGACGCGCTCGTTCAGTCGGATGCGGACCCGAATGCGAGTCGGGTAGAGATCGAGTTCACGTACCGTAATTATCTCGTTCGGGTCCGAAATACCCCCGAGGTGACGGTCTCGATCCGAGAGGAGGTCTCGTCAACGGCCCCTTCGCCATCTGTCGGAGAAGATTGAATTCCACTTCGCGAGAGAAGTTAGCACCGTGCTTGGCGCCTTGTGGTACGACTGAACGCAGTCGAGGCGATGGACACGGTGGCCGACGATTGGGACCTTCTAGGCTAGTGTAACCCGATTCGATACTTGACATACCTCCTTGATCCGTCCATCACGCCAGAATCGAGTTACTCCACTTCGGGCAGGCATGCTCCCGTGGACCCCACTGGCCATGGGGAGTGTGGTAAGGAACGTCCTGTCGCGGTTTCCGCCGCGCCAGACCATAGCATCTCCACCGTCAATCGGGAGATGGTTTCATCGCGGGCTAACGGAAACGAAGACCCGCGGGGTCGTGCAAACGAATGCGGAACCCTTAACCGCAAGGCTGCAGTGTCTTTATTTGCAATGGCAACCGGTACGGTTGATTTCTTCAACGACACAGGCGGTTACGGTTTCATCGAAAGTGAGGACTCCGACGACGACGTGTTCTTCCACATGGAGGACGTTGGCGGCGAGGATCTGACGGAAGGGACCGAGCTCGAGTTCGACATCGAACAAGCCCCGAAGGGGCCACGCGCGAAGAACGTCGTCCGTCTGTAAGGACGAATAACCGGCGTCGTCGTCGGGACGATCCCCGGTGCGTTTTTCACTTACTCAACCGACGAGTGGACACGCCGCAGTTCATCCGGACCGCGCAAGCGAGAGTAACAACGGCGATAGGCTGTTTTGCGGTCTGTAACCAGTACACTCAGCACCGAACACGCGTCCGCGCTGCGGTCACCTCGATCGGTTATCCCAGGAGGTAGCGTAGCCACGGGTTGGCGTGGACGGCCTCGTGGTCCTCCAGCCAGGCATCGATCCCGAGGATGCGCCCGGCGCCCCACGCACCAAGGCCGAACAATACCAGTGCGTATACGAACGAACTGTCGATCACATAGCCATGGGCCACCGGGAGGCCCGCCAGCAGGCCGCCCTCCCAGGCTGCCATCCAGAAGAATAACATCTGGAGGGCACCGGCGAAACAGGCGAGTCTGACGAAGACCCCGAAAAGGAGCGCAAGCCCGATTAGGATCTGCCCCCACATCACCATCGGATCAACCAGCCAGCCGAAATCCGCGAAAAACAGGAACAGCCCCCGGATGGGATTCGTCTCCTCGACCACGTTGCGGAGGAAGAACTCCGAACTCCATGCCCCTGGGTTGGTCCATCCCTCGTGGGCCAATTTTTGTAGGCCGGCAGAGAGGATAACGTACGCCATTACCACTCGCAATCCAAGAATCGACCAGCCGACCCAGGTTTCGGAGTAGGTGAACGATACTGAGCGACCACCAATGTCGGTCTTCAGCGTTTGTTCTCGCGGTTGACGTGACATGTAACGTTTCCTTCTCAGAATACCCGTCAGTAAACCGACTTAAATCATTTGCGAATGCGTTCGAACCAGAGAAACTCCATCACTGGACCAGCAGGGTTGATGCCAAACAGGGTGACCCATGGTAACCGAACCTATCCGGCACTTCGGGAGTTAACCCCTCCAGCAGAGGGAGCAATGAACCACCGCTTCACAGTATCAGTAGCCGCGGCGGACAACTAGTTTCCCGAGCGACGCACTGTTTTCGAGGAGTGACTCGCACTGATGATACGCACGCTCACCACGGCTCGAGCGGTGTGGGCTACCGGGTTCGTCGTGGCCAGTCAGAACGACTTCGTGGCGATTCCCACAATCCGGTGGCTGGCAGATACTCGTCACGGAATTCACACCGAACCAGCATACGATCTCTCACGGGGAGCCCGTTGTAGCGGGATTTGAGAGACGGCGAATATTCGTCCGCTGAACCGTTGGAGAGACGTTGGCCCAGTACAATCTCGCTGATCACCATGCCTTTGTCGGCATAGGCTCGCTCGGACACCCGATCGCATTGTCGAGTCGAACGGGTAGAGTCCATGCGGCGGGAGAGCCTCCACAAACGTACACTGATTGACCCGCCGAGCGGCATCGAGGCATGTTGATCCCGAAGTCCCAACCACCGTTGTCAGTCGACGCGATATCGGGCAACAGCATCTTCGTCGATCGTGATCCCGATCCCCGGCCCGCCGGGAACTGAGACGGTCCCATCCGAGGCGACCAAGGGTGACGTCGTCAGCTCGGAACGGAGTGGATTTGGCGAGGTGTCGAACTCCAGCCACGGATCGCCCGGGAGCGTTGCCAGCAACTGGAGAGCCGCCCCGAGCGCCACCGGCGTGCCCCAGACGTGCGGGTACACGGCGAGACCCTCCGCACGTGCCCGATCGGCGATCCGTTTTGCGGCAGTAAGCCCACCGACGTTGCAGAGGTCTGGCTGAGCGACGTCCAGTCCGCCACGGTCGAACAATTGTCGAAACTCCCACGGGGTGTGACACTCCCCACCCGCAACCGGGATGTCGAGGACGCTACGGAGGTGTTCATATCCGGCCAACTGCTCCGGATGAACAGGTTCTTCGAACCACGCAACGTCGAAGGATTCGAGCGCATGCCCGACCCGTCGGGCAGTGGGGATGTCGTAGGCGTAGTTTGCATCCACCATGATCGTCGCGTCGGGATCGGCCTCTACCACCCGTTCAACGAGCTCAATGTCGGTTGCTGCGTCGTGACCCAGCATGCCGAAACCGATCTTCAATTTCACTGCCTCCATCCGCTCGAGATTATCCCTTGCCTCCCGGGTGATCGATTCGTACTGCTCCTCGATGGTTGCGTCGTGACGGAAATAGTGTCCGGTCGCGTAGGGACGGACCGCCTCTCGCCGGGCGCCTCCGAGGAGGGTCGCGATGGACGCACCGACACGTTTCCCCTTGAGATCCCAGAGCGCGATATCGACCCCGCTGAGTGCCGGGAGCGGGACGACTGACTGATATGCGGCGCGGGCGTCCTCGCGGAGCCGCTCGTGGATTCGTTCGACCCGGTCGGGGGGTGTTCCGATGAGTCGAGGCGCCAGAAATTCACGAATCGTCTCGCAGGTACCGGCATGCGGTCCCCAGCACTCCCCCCAGCCAACGGTACCGTCGCTCGCTTCCACTCTGACCAATGTCGCGGTTCGCTCGGAAACCCACCCCTGTGCATACCCGAAGGGGTCCTCCAGTGAGACCGCGACGGGGATCGCCTCAACCCGCTCTACGACTGTCGTCATGCCATCGTGGTGTTGACAGTGGAGAATAAAGGCTGCCGGCATCCGCAGGTGGATTCATTATCGTGTTCCCACGAACCAAGCTATGGCCACGGCCCCGGAGAGACTAGAAACGAACGGCGCAAGCGAACCCCTGGGGATCGCTACCGGCTCCCCTCGGTTCAGCTGGGCGTATCCAGGTGCCGAGAGACTCTCGCAAACGGCATATCGAGTGGTGGTTGGCACGAATAAACACGAGATTGCGGAGCGGACGGCCACCATCTGGGACAGCGGCTGGCAAGACGGACATGCCCAAGCGATCACCTACGATGGCAAGGAACTCACCACCCGCACCCGGTATTGGTGGCGCGTCGGTGTGCGAATCGATGGCGGCGAGGACGTGTGGGCGGAACCCACGTGGTTCGAAACGGGGCCCTCGGAGATCCAGGGCGAGTGGATCAGTGCGCGGTCGGGACGGGCAGCACCGTTTCTCCAGAGAACCATCCATCTTGAAAGCGATGTGAAGGCCGCACGCCTGTATATCGCCGCCGGTGGGCTCTACGAAGCGTTGATCGACGACCAGCGCGTCGGGGAGCAGGTCCTCGATACGGCCGTTACCGATTACGAGGAACGGGTCCTCGTCGAAACGCACGACGTCACCGATCAGCTCTCCCACGGCGCCAATGAGCTCGCACTCGTACTGGGGCGGGGACGCTACGCACTGACAACCGAGAACACCTGGGGCTGGCAGCACCCACCCTGGCACACCGAACGACCACACGTCCTGGCGGAGCTGACGGTCGAGACCCACGACGGGGCGACCCGCTCGATCGGAACGAACGAGGACTGGCGTGTCTCGGAGAGCCAGACGACGTTCGATTCCATCTACGAGGGTGATGTCTACGATGCGCGCAGGGAAGGTTCGGGTGCCTGGTCCCCCGCAGGCCGGGTCAACGGGCCAGATGGTCGACTTGTGGCACAGGAGCTCGAGCCGATGCGAATCATCGAGAGCAAACCGCCGGTCGCTATCGAGGAGCCGCGAGACGGGGTATACGTGTTCGACTTCGGGATTGTGACCGCCGGCTGGGCGAGGTTGGAAGTCGAGGGGGCCGCCGGGACCGAAGTAACGCTCCGGTACGGGGAGCGGTTGGACGAAGACAGCACCGTGAATATGGAGCAGGCACACGTGGACGGCGATTTTCAGACCGACCGGTATATTCTCGCGGGCGAGGGGATCGAGACGTGGGAGCCGCGGTTCAGCTACAAGGGATTTCAGTACGTCGAAGTACACGGATTGCCGGAACCGCCAGGCGTGGAAACACTGACCGCCCGGGTGATCCATTCCGCCGTCGAGGACAGACCAACCAGCGAATTTCACGCATCGAACGAACTTCTGACGAGAATATCCGAAAACTCTCGCCGAACGTTCCTCAACAATTTCCACGGTATTCCGACGGACACGCCGGTCTATGAGAAAAACGGGTGGACCGGAGACGTGCTCGTCGGCGTGGAAGCGGCGTGCTACCACTTTTCCATGGATCGATTTCTGGGGAAGTGGCTCGACGACATCGCCGACGCGCAGCTACCCGATGGGGAGGTACCACCGATCGTCCCGACCAGCGACTGGGGGTACAGTCACGCCCCGTTCGGCGGGGGGATTACCAGTCCAAACCCGGCCTGGGACGCCGCATACGTCGTCGTCCCATGGGTCCTGTACCGACACACCGGCGATATGCGGATGCTGGCCGACCACTACTACGGCATGGCTGCATGCGCGGATTACCTCTCCTCGTACGCCCGGGACGGGATACTGGACGAAGGCCTCGGCGACTGGCTCGCCCCGGGCCACGGAGAGATTCGGGCGCGACCACCCGAGGGAACCGGGGTCACCGGGACCGCCTACTACTACCGGGTCGTCGATCTGCTGGCCCGGATTGCGGACATTCTTGGACATGACGACGATGCCGAGATCTATCGCGATCGACGGACATCGATCGCAAGCGCATTCAACGACACCTTCCTCGATCCCGACACTGGCACCTATCGAACCGGCGAGACCGACGAATATCGACAGACGTCGAACGTACTCCCGCTGGCCTTCGGGCTGGCACCGGCGGACCATGAGGCAGCTGTGGCGGAAAGACTCGCGAAGAACGTCATGGAGGAGCACGACGGCCACCTCGATACCGGCTTTCACGGGACTGCGTACCTGCTGCCCGTGTTGAGCGAGGCGGGCTACACGGATGTTGCCTACACAGTGGCCACGGCGGAGACATACCCCAGCTGGGGACACTGGATCGCCGAACACGACGCCACGACGACGTACGAGGCGTGGGAACTCGAATCTCGATCCCGGGATCATTACGCGTTTGGGTCGATCGATGCGTGGTTTTACGGCTATCTGGCGGGCATCCATCCGGCCGCACCCGGATTCGCGACAGTACAGGTGGAACCACATTTCCCGTCTGCGTTGGAATCGGTGGACGCGACGGTAGAAACCGTGCGAGGGTCGATTTCGACGACGTGGGAGCGTGAGGGGAGCTCAATCGACGTCCGTGTAACCGTCCCCGGCAACACAACCGCACGCGTCGCGCTACCGACAGCAGGCACCGAGACGGAAGAACGACCAACGCAAGGCAAAAAACCGACCGAGGGAACGACAGTCGGCGCCGGGACACACCGGTTTCGGGTGGAAGAGTGATCGGCCGGGTCCTCCGCCGCGTTCGGGGAGGGGACGCCCTGATGATCCACGGATCGTTGAGCTACAAAACCGATCGATTTTCGGCTCAGCAACGATACCCGGTATCAACCTCAAGTACCCCGTGGGCGTCCGTTTGGTTCGTGTCGACCTCGTCACGTATGCATGGCCCGCTGCGGACGAGGCCCCATGCCCGGGTTACGTATCGACCGGAGACTGAGAAGCCAGAACGTAGCGGCAGGATTCGAATTCGTATGCGAGGCGTGTAGGCCCGGCCGCTCGACGAGGAAGCCGTAACCGTCTCAGGCGAAATAGGATCCCGTGTCGATGGCGTGTTCTCGAATCGCCTCCTCGTTCGGTGTGACACCGAGACCCGGTCGGTCCGGGACGGGTGCCCGGCCGGCTTCGAAGAGTGGTCCATCCTCGAGGAGATCGGCCCACCAGGGGACGCCGACGGCGTGGAACTCCACGGCCACTAGCTCTGGAATCGCAGATGCGGCGTGTACCGACGCCATAAAGCCGATTGGTGATCCCGCAAAATGCAAGTTGGAGCGAATCCCGTGATGGCCGGCGAATTCCCCGATACGGACGGTCTCCCGAATACCGCCGGCAGTCAGTAGATCCGGACCGACCAGATCTACTGCCTCTCGCCGGATCAGCTCTCTGAATCCGTCGACCGTGTAGAGATCTTCACCGGTGATCGTCGGCGTGTCGATGGCCCCCGTCAACGCCTCCCAGGCCGCGACATCCGTATCGTCGACCGCATCCTCGTAGGCAGTAATGCCGTACTGATCGAGAACCCGACCGAACCGGATCGCGTCAGTCGTCGATAGCCCGCGAAATCCTGCACAATCGAAACCGAGATCAGTCGACGGGCGCAGCGCGTCCCGGAGGGATGCAACGACGTCTTCCAAGTATGCCAGCCCAGCCTTGGTGAGGTTGCCGTCTCGGACACCCACTTCACCGGTCGCGACCTCGCACGTCTGTGGGGAGAGATCAAACTTGAGAAAGTCGAACCCTTCATCCTCGCGGCGTTTGGCATGGTCGGCATATCCCTCGGCCGAGTAATCGTTCGCTTCCAGTCCGTAATCGACGGCAGCGTCCGCGACAGGCTGGCCGGCTCGACAGTCACAGTAGACACGAATCTCGTCACGGTAGTTGCCGCCCAGGAGCTGGTAGGCAGGGACGCCGAGGTGCTTCCCCACGACGTCGAACAGCGCCATCTCCACGGCACTGACACCGCCCCCGCGACGACCCCATCCGCCGAACCGGCGGAGTTCCTCGAAACGCTGCACGATGTTCGTCGGATCCTTTCCGACGAGTTCCGATTCGAGATCGAGCGCCAGAGACGCTGGATTCTCGGCGTAGAACGCTTCGGGATGTCGTGTCGGCGTTGCGGGCCGACCGTGGTCGCGGACTTCGCCGTACCCGACGATCCCCGTGTCCGTCTCGAGTCTGATCAACGGCCACTCGAAATTCCCGTCGACAGTGACCGAACTGATCCCAGTGAGTTCCATGCTACGAGGGGACGCGCAGGGAGCACAAATAAACCTTCGAGCCGAATGACAGAGCGGTTGCGTCGTCAGTGCTCACTCCCGGGGACAGTGAGGACCAGCCTAGGGCGAAGTCCCGAGCATCAATCGAGCTGCCCCGCACGTGTGAGTCGGCTCCGGTTATCGGTCCGATTGTGGGTCCTCGATTCCGAGCCGTTCGTGCCACTCTCGGATTTCTCCGCGCATGTGTTCCAGTGTGACCTCCTGCCGGTCGTTTAGTAATCCGTGGCGCGTTCGGCACCGTGTCGTCATCTCACTCCCCCACCGCTGTTGATATGCTTTGGCGAAGGCGGGATAGCCCGAGCGGATCGCGTGATCGATCATCGTCAAAGATCGCTGTAGCGCCGCCGCCTGGTCGGGCTCGCTCTCCACGTGTTCACAGAGCCAGGCAAGTAATTCCGGACAGACGTTCGCGAGCGTCCCCGAAAACCCGTGGGCACCGCTCTCGAGTGAATCCATCAACGTGGCCACGTTTGCGTTGTAAATCCGCATGGACGTACCGGCGACCGCATCCGCCCGCGCGCCAAGCTGGTTCCGGTCGCCACAGGTATCCTTGAGAAAACTCACACGTCCCGAACTGGCGGCGTGCTCCACCGCCGAGCGAGATAACAGCCGGTGGTAGGGTCGTGGACACTCATAGAGGCCGAGCGGAATCTCATTCGTCCGTTCAAGGATATCGTCAAAGTTCTCGAGCCATTGTTCCTCGTCGGCCCGGTTATCGGCCACTTCGGCCACGTTCAAGACGACGCCGTCGACACCGGTACCGGCCATCGCGCGAATCCCCGCGACCTGGTCATCCACCGTCTCGGCGAGATTTCCGGTCGCCACGACTGGAACGCGGCCATCGGTTTCCTCAACGACGAACTCGGCCACCTCGAGTCGCTCGTCGGGAGCCAACTCGAACATCTCGCTCGAAAGACAGACGGTAAACAGCCCTGCGACACCGGCATCGACGTACCAGTCGACGAGTGCAGCAAGTCCCTGCCGATCGATCTCTCCGTCACTCTCGAACGGCGTCAACATTACCGGCCAGACTCCTCGCGGAACAGTCGTCATGGCTCCCAGGTGAAGGAGTGTGAGAATGAACGTTTCGACAACGGCTCCCGAACTGGTCACGCATCCTACACATGGAAAACAGATCGAAGAGTACGTTGGCTGGACGTACTCGCATGTCCCAGTCCTATTACTCTCGACATGTACGGACAGTCATGGCAAGTGAGGAATTCGGCCGGGTGGACATCGCATTCGAGGCCGTTGAGGTCCTCGCCGGTATCGGGATCTTGGTCGCATGGATTGCAGGATGATACAACCGACCGATACGATCGGGAGCATCGTCATAGTGGCGCTCTTTGCGGTGTTTGGAGACGCTGCGGTCGAAATACTCCGGAAAGTGGGGGCGTAACAAATTACCTCACAGTCGGCTCCCGACGACCCCGAGGCGTTTTTCCCGCTAACTGTCCTCTCGGCGGATATGAGTGAGTTCGATCCGGAAAAGTTCGAGGACAAATACGTCCACTACTTCACCCAACTACAGCAGGCGTACAAGCGAGCCTTCGAGCAGATGAACGAGCGATACGATTCCACGCTCGTCCACGCGATCGACCAGCAGGTGCTCAACGAAAGCGAACCGTTCTTCGAGGAACCGGACGGGTTCAGGGTCGAACTCCCCCCGGAACCGTACGACCGCCTCGACGGCGTCCCGGTCGCGCGCGAGCGCTTCGAGACCGTTATGGAAATCTACCTCGATGTGCTCGAGGAATCCCTCGCCGAAGAGTTGCTCGAGTGAGGTTGCAACCAAAGGTCTAAGCGGATTCGTCGCATACGGCGAATTATGAGCACCGAATCCGAAACGGGCGAGACCGACGATCTGGAGGAACGCATTGCGAACTTCCTCCGGCGGAACTTCCCCCAGATTCAAATGCACGGCGGGACGGCGGCCATTCAGAATATCGACCGGGAGAGTGGCGAAGTCACGATTATGCTCGGCGGCGCGTGCAGCGGCTGTGGGATCTCGCCGATGACGATCCAGGCGATCAAGAGCCGGATGGTAAAGGAGATTCCCGAAATCGAAACCGTCCACGCGGACACCGGCATGGGTGGAATGGGCGGCGGCATGGGTGGCCAGGGTGGCGGCTTCCAACCGTCGTTCCCCGGTGAGAGCGAGGAATCCGCCGACGAAGACGAAGGCCCCGCCGCACCGTTCTAAGCGTCGATTCGTTTATTTCGCGTTTCGGAGTCCCAGTGACCGCTCTCTCGCGACGACCAGCCCGTAGAGTGTCTGGTTGACCGGTGTCGGAACCTCGCCGGCTCGTTGGACCACCGCTCCGTTGATCGCATCGACTTCACTCCGCTGTTCTCGCAGGAAGTCCCGCGCCATCGATGACGTATTAGTGGCCGTCCGCTGGGCAACCTCGATCGTCTCTGCTGCGAACGCGTCGGCATCGCAGGGAATACCGTTACGCTCCCCCACGATCGCGGTTTCCCGGGCCGCGGACGCCGCGATCGCCTGAAGCGGGGCCTCCGCCACCCGTCCATTTTGTACACGGGCCAGGGCTGTCGTCGGATTGATACCTGCGTTGACCGCGAGCTTGCGCCACAATCGACTCGGCATGTCCGACGCCGCCGTCGTCTGAATGCCCGCCACCTCGAAGGCGTTCGCGATCTCTTCGGCCACCGGTGAGCGACCCCCCTCGGGATCCCCAAGCTGCACGTTCCCGCGACCAGTACAGGTGACTCGTCCTGGTTCCTCGAGCAAGGCCCCGAAGGTGGTCGTCCCCGCCAGCACGGTGGTCCGATACGGAAGCACCTCGCGGAGGATCTCCTCGTTTCCGAGCCCGTTCTGTAACGAAACCGTCGTCCGAGGCGGGCTATCCGCGATTTCGTTCGCGACAGTTCGTGTATCCGTCGCCTTTACCGTGACGAGACAGATGTCGACGTCCGCTGTTGTGGGGTAGGACCGTCGTGTCTCCGGATGGGCCCGTCTGTCGAGCTCGCCAGTAATGCGAAGTCCATTGGCGGCAATCGCGCGCATGTGCCGTTCGCGCCCGACGAGCGTGACTTCGTGGGCGTCGGCCAGCAGCCCACCGATCAGGCTGCCGAGGCTGCCCGCCCCCATGACGACGACGTGCATACCGGTCGCTCCACCCGCGGTAGCTTAAGCAGTCGGGGCCCCGATCACATGAAATCGGCGATGCCGCTCTGCTTGTTGTGATCGTCCTCGAAAATACTTTCGAGCGTTCGGTCAAGCAAACGGAGGCGCTGTTTCGTATACTCGGGACAGTCGTATCGTTCCGCGATCTCGAGGGCGGTCTGCATGTACTTATCCACGGAACCGCGGTGAACCGTGAGGGAAACGTTGCCACCGCAGACGCGACACTCCCGGGTGAGCGGGACACGCCGGTATTTCGTCGCACATTCCGGACACCGCGTTTCTTGCCCGGAGAACGCCCGAAGGTTGCCCAACAAGTCGGGCAGGAAGTGTGATTCTATCACCCGCTCTGCGACGTCGGTCTCGTCGACTGCCCGCGTGATCCGTGCGAGCTCCAACTGCGCATCCATCTTCTCCATCATCGAGCCGAGCGTTTTGTAGGCCGACAGATCAGGTCCGGCGGCGATGTCGGCGGTATCGTGGGTATGGAGGAATGGTTTGTATTCAGATTCGGTGCCCACCGTATCGCCGGCGAGCTCGATGTCGAGTTCGTCCGGCATCGGCATCTCGAGGGTCGACTCGTAGAATGAGAGCGGATACCGGTCGACGATATCCATGTTGTGCGCCTCGTCGTCGATCTCCGCGGGATCGATCCGGGTAGACATGACAAGCGGTGCGTCCATCGAGTTGTGGGCGAACAGCCAGTTCGTGGTGAAGATGGGTTCCCCGCCAACTTGCAGGTCGTAGAGGTACCCGTCGTAGGGCACCTCCTCGATAGTACTCACTTCGAGGAAGCAAAGATCGCCATCGGATGGCGCATGTCGGTCGATCGGGTCGGGGCCTTCCGATGATTCGCCCAGGATGTTAGCCCCGGTCGTAAGAGGGACCGTAACGGCGTACGTTGTCCCCGTTGTGTCTGACCGTGCCCGCGAAAGGTCTGCGAGAATCCCGAGCCGGTGGCAGAGGAACGCAATCCCATCCCGCAAGGACTCGCTGTCGGTCCGGATCGTCGCTTCGTCATCCTTCGTCTGCAACGCCCCGCCGAGGAAACGCCGAACGACTGGTTCGGGCGCCTGCAAGATGCAGCTCGGTACCGATCGTTTTCCCTGCCTCCCGTCAAGATGCAGTCCAGCCAGGAGATCGCCGAAGACTGCCGGAAACCGTACTTCATAGCCTTCGGTTGTCCGCTGTGGTTCTACGTTCGAATTGAGGATCGCACTCGCGACCGCCGCAACACGCCCGATTACACCTTCGTCCTCGTGATAGATTCTCAGCTCCTCACCCGCAAACGAACCGTTCGACACGAATACGCCGAGCAACCAGCCGAACTCCTCGTCGAGAGGCAACTGTCTCGGGAGCTCCCGAGCCCCACCATCGCGGTTGTTGGGGGGTATGTCCCTGTCTTCGCGGAGACGGGGTTCGACGCGTTTCTCCCGGGATGCATACAGGAGGTCAGTTGCCGTTGAAACATCGGAAGAACGTGCAGTGACGGTCGGCGTTTCCAGTTCTGCCGCGGACTCACCGACGAACGCCGCGACATCGAGGACGTCCCCGGTGGACTCGAGGTGCAGTCGCCCTGGCGCAACGATTCGATCCCCCACGGCGAGATCGCTGCCGGCAACCTCTTCGATTTCGCCATCCTCCCATCGGAACAGGCTGTGGTCGCCAGTAATCTCGATTTCCCGGCCCGTCTCGGTTTCGACGCGGAGCAACCGTTCATCCTCCCTTGCGGGATACCGGATGGCCTTCTCGATCGGTTGGAGCGACGTCTCGTTCCTGTCGTCGAAGACGTACGTTTTCCAACCCGATGTCGCGCATGTCTTCTTTCGAAATTTGCCATCCCGCGCTACGGGGCCCGCCAGCTCGTCCCAGAACGCCTCGAATGTCAGGAACGTCACCGCCCCGTTGGGAGATACAGCCAGGAGGCGGGAATCCTCCGCGACGCTGCCACCACGTTGTTCGGGAAGGAACTGCCGACTAAAGTTCAACAATCCGTCCATCAGGAGCATCACGCAGTCTTCGTCGCCGTCACACTGACGAACCGACAGTTCGTTCGCCAACAGCGAGTGGGTCTCGGAGACACTGAGACAATACACGTACTCGACATCCGCCCGCACGTACTCGATCGACGCGATATCCTCGGTGGTAAACACGGTCGATCCACCATCCGAAGCAAGGAGCTGCTCCGGCTCGAGAACGTCTGCTGGCTCTTCCACGGTATTCCCGTCTTCAGGGTGCTGATAACCAATGTGATCGTGGAACCGTCGCGCGTCCCGGCCAGTCATCCGAATCGTCCACGTCGCAGTCGAGCGAGCAGCAGCTCCCCCATCGAGATCATCGTCGGCGGGCGCCAGGTTCGTGGCTCGTGCAGATTCATCAACGGACGGACTGATCCCAAAAACGTTCAACAGCGCCACGATATCTTCCTTGAGTTCAGCGCTCTGCGTGCGTGCCGCGACTTCACTTGATTCGTCATTTGGGATCTCGAGACCGCTGAAGTATCCCCGGAGGTAGGCCGCGATTACAGAAAGCGGCGCGTCGAAGATGCACTGAGGAACTCGCTTTTTGTGGTCAGTGCAACCACATGCAAGGGTCTCCGCAAAGAACACCTTGGATAACTGTCCAGCTAGACGCACTGGCCCGTCCGGCTCCCCGTCGAAAGCAACACCGAGTTCGTCTCGAAGCACGGTACGGCAATAGCGAGCGTCGGTCGCTGTCGTGCCGATCGTCGTGCGACTCCCATCGCCGCTGGTCTTCTCCCCCTGATCGCACGCTCCAGCCGCCGTGTAGTAGCCGAGGAGCGTGGCCACATCGCCGTTGAGGTCGACGAAGCGATCGATCCCAGTCGATGCCCCGTCGAGTCTCAACGTGACGTCATCGGGCACGAACCCCAACAGTGTTTGTCTCGAATCGAACCATTCCTTTACAGTGCCCGCAGGGATAGCCCCGTGGGCCAGATCGGGGTGCATCCCCTCTTCCGCGAGGCTACAACAGTCGAGCGTTGGAAGCGACGAGTCACTCCCTCGATCACTTACATTCTTGAACGACTGATACAAACGCTCCGGACTGATCCCGTCGATCAGTAACCGGGAGGAATCGATCGAATCGGCCTCTAGAAACGCTTCGAGGAGGTCAAATCGGATCGAGGATCGATCCTCAGCGACTCGTCCCTTGTTCCGTGGGGAGACCAACTGGTCCGACTTGGTCAATTCACGCGCTTCGACGCCATCCAGCTTGCCCGTCTCCGGATTCCACCGATGCAATTCGTGATCGGGTGTCACCGTGATGGCGCGGCCGGACTGTGTCGTAATGCGAAGCAGATGCTCCGGGGACGGATGTTTGCTGACGGCCTCGACACCCCGGAGTTCCTGTTCCCCATCTTCGGTCAGGGACGGAACGGTGACGTCCTGATTGACAGCAGCGACCAACGTGCCGAAATCATCCTGCCGCGGGTGTTCGAGATAGCGTTCGACGAACGATTCGATCCGCTCGTATCGCCACCTCCCATCTCCGTCTCGATACCACACCTTCGTATCGGGGTGAAAGCAATTCCGCCGCTTTGCGGCGTGAAAGTACGGGTGTGCGTACCCGACAGCAGCGTCGGTAAAACCAACGACGCGGCCGACGACAGCTGCGCTCGTGTGCGGGGCCATTCCGAAAACGAGTTCGCCGACGAGGTCGTCTGCCTCCTCGAGTCCGTAGTATGGATCGAGCTCGTAAAATTCCGTCAACAGGTCATCGACGAAACCAGCTGTCTTCATGAGATGCTCGGCCGCGCCGGTCGAAAGCACGATATCCTGGACTTTCAGCGGGACGAGTTGATCCTCGTGCCGGAGTTCGTCCCCGTGAATATCCGTCTCATATCCGAGCTCCCGGAACTTTTCGACGGCGACCGACAGCTCCTCCGGTCGCACCGCGGTGACGGGGAGGTCAGTCATATCGTAGCGAATCGTCCCGTCCTTGAACGTCGAAACCCCGTGTTTGGCGCGGAGGACGCCTTTGGCCATCGACTCCGGCGTTTTTTCCGGCGACATGAGCGCCTTGACACCCTTGAGAATGGGAAACGCGCTCTCACGTTCCCCGACCTGCTCGAGTGCGTCGTGGTAAATTTCGTCGAGGTTGACCCGCAAGTCCGTAACCGAGTTCACTGAGCGTTCGCATCGCGGGCACTCCGGCTGGCCGTTCTGAACCGCCTGCACCTCCCGCCCACAGGAGTCACACTCCCAGAGTGGATCGGTTGGTGTGTCACAGTCCTTGCAGCGAAATCGGAAGGTTGTGGTGGAACATTCGGGGCACCGTCGTTGCCCCACCTCGATCGTTACCTCGCCCGGCGTATCCTGCATCGAGTCGGCATGTCGGGTCGCGTCGCTCACGTCCCGCTGATCGCCCCCGGCATCCGAGATGGGAAACAGCGTGTGAACGGCGGGGCTCAGTTCTCGCTTTTCGGATTTCTCGGGCCGCCCCATACGGAGCCCGATTCTAGTGGGCGCCTTGGCGCGCACGCGGAACGGCGCGAACTCGTTTACGACTGCCAGCCCATCGGACGCCTTGTCTGGAATGCGTTCCGCGTCTGGCACCGATACCGTTCCATCCCCGACGTCTCCGCCCAGACTTCGCAGGAAGGGCCGCCACAGGGGCACGCAGAGCGTGTCCCCGCGTTGCTCGTGCGGGAGTAGGATCGTCTCCAGGGCGTCGATCAGGGCTGCCGAGGTGGGCAGGTGGAGGTCGTCCTCCACGATCTCGGCGGTGGAGAGGGCCGCGAGCACCGTTCCGATCGCAGGTGCCTCGAGATCGTGCCACAGATAGGTGTACGCCGGATGTAAGGGTGCGTCGTACGCTTCGGCCCACGATAACGCACGTTCGGGCGCCGGCGACGTGAGATCGATCGAGGGATCGTCCCGGAGGCGGTCTATGTCACCCCCAGCAGCGGCAAACTCCTGTTCCCACCATTCCCGGGTGTAGGAGGCGGGTGCGAGGGGATAGTTGTTCTCCACGAACTCGCCGACGTTGACGAGATACTCGCCAACATCCAGGATGGCGTCGACCCCGCCGCTGATGGCCGCGGCCTCCGCTACGTCCTCGATGCGACGGACTTCCCCAGTCCTCATCCGTACGGTCGGTCCCTCAATGCTGTCCACCGGGATGATCCCTGCTGCCTTCCCCGGGCGCTCCGTCTTCACTTGCGTCCCCGGGGCGAGAAATCCCCCCAGCATATGCATCGTCGCTGGATGAACGCCTGCCGTTGCGAACCCGTGGTTTCTGGCGCGTCCGTAGCGCAAACGAAACCCTCCGGGGCGGGATGGATGGGAAAAAACCGGTCGCCCAGCGATGAGATCCTCGAGGTAGCGATCCTTCGGAGCGGGTACGGGAAATCCCCCGACCTCGTGATCGTGGCTCGCATCCTCATCGACGTCCGTTCCATCGTCATCGTCGTCGACGCCGCCGCCGATGAGATCGTCGAGCCAGGGCCACTCGACATCGTCGAGTTGATTGGTATAGCGTTTGATTTTCGGCGCTTTGAGGGCGATTCCCTCGGCGAGTACCAGGCACATGCCGCCCCGTGGTCGGTTGGTGTCGACACGTTCCAGATCACGGAAGCCCGAGACTTCGACGTCGGCAGTCGGCTCCCCGTCCAGGCAGATGGGGCAGTTACTGGCGATGAATTTCGTCTCTTCGGCGTCGGGTGAATACTGTAAACCGGTATCGCTGTCGTAGAGGGCGACCTCCTCGGCGTAGCGCTCGACCTCGTCGTCCCGTGGGTGGTACGACTCGATCCCCAACAGTGTTCGCACATAATCCGCCGCAAGCACGGAAAGCGCCTGCGCTGTCCCGCCGGCGGATCGTATCG
>SKQO01000156.1 GCA_007118975.1 Halobacteriales archaeon
CCGAGACCATCGTGGAGGCAAACGACGACGCGTACCTGATCACGATGGACGAGATTACGCCCGATCGACTGTTGAACTTTGATCTGGATGCGTTCGTGAATACAGGCTGTCCCCGGATCACCACCGATGATGGCCCTCAGTTCAAAAAGCCGATGTTAACGCCAGGTGAGTACGAAATCGCAATCGGCGAGAAACCGCTCGATTCGTTGCGTTTCGATACGTTTCACGGGACGTGGTGAGGACCGATTTTCGCTAGGACTAAGCACTCGATAGCCGGCAATCGGGAATATTTCGTCACGCGAAATGGACTATAGCCGGTTATTATCCGGCGTGGGCAATCGAGACGTTCACCGTCCCCTGACTGATGATGCTATTACTGTCCTCGTGACGGAGTTGGACATCGGTTTCTCCATAATTGGGATTTTCCTCGACGAGAATATCGATCGATTCACCTGCCGAGAGGCTCCGTTCATCGGCCGATTCCTCGTAGTCCCAATCATCGACTTCCACGGCTGTCCCGTCTAACAGGATGGAATAGTCGTTGTCGTTGAGTTCGAGGGTGTCACCGCTCTGGTGCTCGATCGAAAAGTTATATACGCCGTGCTCCCCATCAGCAAACCCAATCGTCGCTGTGGGTGCCGTACTGTCGCCGAGCTCGTCACCGAGGCCCATCACGAATACCCCGATCACTGCGGCGAGAATGACGGTGATGGCGACCATGAGGATCACGCCGATCACTGGACTGACTGCTCGTTCGTTTCGATGCGCCTTGCCGCCCGAAAGTGGATTTTTCAACTGCATAGTGGGTTGACTGAACGGTCGTGTTGCCACCGGCCACAGCCCCCAACCCTTCCCGCATGGGGACGCGGCAACCGTGTGGCCCCGTTCGTATGTTGGTTTACTGAAGCGACTGTTTTAAAAGCCATTCCTAATTGCTTACCTGTTCGTGGGAGTGATACCCACTCCCACGAACCGGCATTTCATCGGGCTCCAGCTCCTGTGTACCCGCGTTATCGGGCACCCTACGTGTCCGTGAACCGATGGCGTCGTGGCAGGCCAATGGCAGTCGGCCATATCCGGAGACTTACCCACACCAGTTAAAAAGAGTGTGAATGAATGTTCTGCGATCTGCGGATGAAGGCCCACCAACCGTCGTGTCCCTTCATTGCGTTCACCAACATGCGATTCAATACAAGAGGCGGGCGGCGCTCGATGGCGGCACGGTTATGCGCGCTGATTCGAATTCGCGGACATGGGCTACGATATCGGTGTGATTCCCGGTGATGGCATCGGGACGGCGGTAACGGAGGCGGCCATCGATGTACTCGATCGCGCAGCCGAGATATATGGATTCGAAACCACGTGGACACACTATGACTGGGGAAGCCACCGGTACCTCGAATCCGGCGCGATGATGCCAGCCGATGGAACCGATCAACTCTCCACGCACGATTCGATTTTCCTCGGCGCCGTCGGTCATCCCGACATTCCCGATCACGTTACCCTCCATGGGTTGCTCTTACCCATCCGGAAGGAGTTCGACCAGTACGTCTGCAAGCGGCCGAACGTGCTATTCGAGGGGATCGAGAGTCCACTCCGCGGGTACGATGCCGGTGAAATCGATTTCGTTGTGTACCGAGAGAACACGGAGGGCGAGTACAGCGACCTCGGCGGTCGCGAACACGTCGGTCACCAGCACGATTTCGCCGTACAGACGGCCGGTTTTACCCGCCACGGGACCGAGCGGATCGTCCGACGTGCTTTCGAAGCGGCCCAGGAACGAGAGCGCCACCTGACGTCCGTCACCAAATCCAACGCCCAGCGCCACTCGATGGTATTCTGGGACGACATCGTCGAACGGGTGAGCGATGATTTCCCGGAGATCGATATGGAACGGTTGTTGGTCGACCGTGCAAGTATGGAACTGGTCCGGCGCCCGGAGGACTTCGACGTCATCGTCGCCTCGAATCTCTTCGGCGACATCCTCACTGACATCGGGGCCATCGTCACGGGGAGTCTCGGGATCGCCCCTTCAGCCAACATCAACCCGGAGGGAGAGTTTCCGTCGCTGTTCGAGCCGGTGCACGGGAGTGCTCCTGATATCGCCGGGGAGGGGATCGCCAACCCACTGGCAGCTGTGCTCTCCGGCGCAATGATGCTTGAACATCTGGAGGAGGGGGAGGCGGCGTCCGCTCTCTGGACGGCCGTGGAGGCGCAACTCGCCGCTGGAGACCCACGCACCCCCGACCTCGGCGGCGACGAGACGACAGACGCAGTGGTCGATGACTTGCTCGACCGCCTTCGGTAACACGTGGCTTCGGCGAGGGATCCACCGAATCGTTCTTTGGCAGTGACTCCGTGCTGGGGTACACCTGGCACGGTGTTGCCTTCAACGCATCTCGTTGTATCTGCACGGCTACCGGTGTGCTATCACTCCGATAGCCTATTATGGTGGGTCCAACATCGGATGGATATGGAACGCCCCATCGTCGTTACCGACCCGAGCGAGCGTGCACCGGAACTGATTCGCGAAGCGGCCGAGGTCGCCGCGGCGGCCGGTGTACCGCTTCGTGTGTTGACGATCGTCTCCCAGCAGGAGTTCGAAAACGACGCCGACGTGATCGGAAGCATCGCGAGCGTGGAGCGAACGTCGTACGAACTCGAACGAAGCGAGTATGCAGAGCAGATCGCCGGGACAGCCGTGCGTGACCTCATGGGGGATTTGGATCTCGAGACCCAAACAATCGGCGAGGGCATCGACGATGAAGACGAGCGTGGCAGCAAGATCCTCGAGGTCGCGGAAGACGAAGAGTGCGATTACATCTTCCTCACGGGACGGCGTCGGAGCCCGACCGGCAAGGTGATCTTCGGAGACACCGCCCAAGAAGTCATCCTCAACTTCGACGGGTTTGTAGTCACGGCGATGAACTGAGCCGGGGTCTGTTCCCGAGGGTTGTGCCACGTAGCTTCTTGTGAGTGCAGCGTCAAACGACACGTGGATGCTGGAGGGGGACATCGAACGGGCCGCCGAACTTGCCCAAGAGCAACCCGAAGTCTTTCTCAAACTGTTCGGCAACGCCTTGGTGACCGAGGAGATCACCGAGGAAGGCATTCTCCTGTTTGCCATCGATTTAGCCAAAGAGGGAGTCAACGTGTTTGCGGTGATGGAGGATCATCCGGGCGTCATGCGCGACTACGTGAGCGAAGCGTTCGATCCATCCGAGCTGGTTGAGCGCTTCGACCTGGTTGTAGAGGAGCACCACTCGAGCGAACCGGATTGCTGAGTTTCGAAAACCATGGTATCTAGCCCCTGCGTGAACGTTCTCCGGACATACGCGTAGAGGATCTGTGGAGCCGAGTTGAAGCAACAGTGTCACGTATTCACACAAGCTGCCCTACTCGATAGCCCGATCGAGTTGCCCCTGCGCTTTCCCGAACCATCTGCTTGATAGGTTTCGAATTCGTGGTTGCTTGTTCTCACGGGGTCGATGTTTCGCGGTTGGCGACTGAGTGATCCAGCGGTGCGGTTGACGTGCGTTGCCCCAAGTATCATCACCGCGGTGGAACGGCATTCGGGGGCTACCGACCTCTCGCGGAAGACTGAATGCGGTCCCGACAAGCCTCCTGCGTTCAGGGTTCTCAGCCCGCCAAAGATCAACGATTAATCGGTGGCGACCTGAGCTCTGCACATGCGACCGCTTCGCACCCAGCTGCCGAAATCCGGGAGCGACAGGCGACCATCAGGGAGGAGATGGTACGGAGGGATTTGGACGACGTGGCCGTCTTCGATCCGATCAACATCCAGTACCTCAGCAACTTCTACTCGATCCCGACCCAGCGCCCGATTGCGTTGCTCCTCGGATCCAAAGAAAGTTGCCTCATCATTCCGGAGATGGACGTGATCAACCTCGATCGGACGATGGTCTTCGATCAGACGGAAACGTATTACGAGTATCCACAGGATCGCCCAATGACCCTGATCGGGGGGTCTGTGCCGATCCCGGGATGGCTGACGGCCGCATCGGCGTCGATACCGATGGACCACCCCGGCAGCGAGGATTCCACGGACCGACACTATCGGATGTTGCAGATGTCGACGTAGTATCTATTATCCACACACTCGAGACTGCCCAACGGACCCAAGAGTGCGGCCGAACTGGAACTCTATCGCGAGGGTGGGACCTGGGCGACGCTCGTTCACCGGTTGCTACAGCCCAACGTCGAGGTGGGTCGGTATCCGATCGATATCGCCCAGCAGGCCCAATCGAGGGCAATAACACGGTTCCTGGATGCCGTTGGGGATCGGCACACGATGACCAGCTGGGATCCGCCGATTCAAGCCGTCCTGACCTCGGGACCGGGGAACGCATACTGTCACAACATGGACCAACAACGTCGCATCCGGGACGGTGACACGCTCGAGTCGTTCGTGCTGGTATCGCTGGATAACTACAAACCCGGAAAACTCGAACGAACCATGTTCGTCGGTGAGCCGACCGCGGAACAGGAAGAGTATTTCTCGCTCGTTCGTGACGCGCAGTCACTGCTCATCGAGACGATCGAACCTGGCGTCCCGTTCGACGAAGCCGAGAATACAGTGGACGCCTTCTTCGAGGACCACGGGGTTGCTGACCTGCAAATGCACCGCCCGGGTCACGGGATGGGACTGAGCTGGCTGTCGTTACCCCTGATCGATCGAGGGTTGGACGGGGCATTCTCGAAGGGCGAGATATTCACCGTCGAGCCCGGCCTGTACGTGGACGGGCTGGGCGGTTTCCGACACTGCGATGTCGCGACAGTCACGCAAGATGATGTGGAACTGTTGACGGAGAATCCGACCGATCTCCCGTCTCTGACCGTACGCCCGTAAGCACCTTGGCCGCCGATTGATACAGGAGCAGCGCGTAACATTCTCGTGGATTCGTGGGAACAAGTGTTCGCACGTTGAGGCAGATCGTGTTGGCCGCACGCGCGTTTCGTTGGATGATTCCACATCCGTCTCGGCTGGTCGACCCGAACGCTTCGGTCTCGATCTGCGACAGACAGTCGTACCGTCCATCGCGATGGGCGCGCTACCTCCGGCCATGTACCTGGATTGGACATGGCTCGCATTGTTCCCGCCGATCATTTCCGGGAACAGGCCTCCCACCCAGACCCTACCACTGATTGCTCTCAAAAGACGATCAGTGGACATTGCGGAATATCGCGCGGTTAAAAACGAGTGATGTGGCCCACTTTCCCGCGTGCGCTGCCGGGAAGTTTTTCCATCCTGGGGTGACACCGGACGATCGGATTCACCAGTCAATATCGGGGAGGCCGCGGAGCGGTGAATTTGTCTGCGTCGGCGCAGCCCAGTCTCACCGAGCCACGGAGTCACAGCGAGATCCGGGCCTATATTGAAGCGTCACGCCGTATAGAGAGCGTGCATGCGCACGACGCGCCGGGCCACGATCGCGGCGCTGGCGACGATCGGTACCGCCGGTTGTCTGGGCTACACTATCGAGGACGCAGAGTACGTGCGAGAGCTGGAGGAACAGAACCGGGAGCAGGCGTCCGAACTCGAGGATCTCGACCAGGAACTGGATGCGTTGAGTGCGGTTCACGACGAGTTAGAGGTCAAAGTCGCCGAGCAGGGAGAACTGCTCGACTCGCTGGAGCACGAGCGAGACGAGAAAGCCGAGGAGATCGCACGGCTCCGACAGGAGCTTTCGACGACCGAACGCGAGCTGGCCGAGCAGGAATCGACGATAGCGGGATTGAGCGCCGATGTGGAACAACTCACACGACGTCGCAATGAACTCGATGCTGCAATCGATGAAAAACGTGAGGAAATCGAGGATCTCGAGGCAACAATCGCAAACATCGAACCCGAACGGACAATCGATGAGGAGGACATCGAGGCGGCACTCAAGGCCGCAATGGATGTCCGTAACGCCGTCGCATTCGTCGATTCGAGCTTCGGCCGTGGCACAGCCTTTCACGTGGGCGATGCGCAGTTTCTCACGGCAGCACACGTCGTCAACGGCACCGCCCTTGCGCCACGACAGAAGCTGGAGTTCATCGACGGCGAAACTGTCAGCTTTACCCGTGAATCGGGGGCGGACAATGTGGACGCGCGTCTCCTTGCGGCAGCGGATGAGCCCGACAATACCGTCGAGTTCGGATCAATCGAAGCGGTTTCCGAAGCGGACACCGTCTTCATCGTCGGAAGCCCCTTCAACGTCGGCCACTGGATCATTTCGGTGGGGAAGTTCCGCGGAGCGCTCGAGGAGCCGATACCGATCGATTCACTCTACGAGGCCGATGCCCCCGCCCGGCGCCGCAACAGCGGTTCCCCGGTATTCGACCTCGACGGCACCGTGATCGGGATGGCCGTCATCGAGTTGGCCCCCCACGACGGGTACGATGCGCCGGATGACGCCTTTCTGAATTTTGCGGCATACGATCCACATGTGGGCTTTGTCAGTATCGATGCGATCGTGGAGGCACTATCGTTATGAACCGCTATGGGAGATCCACCGGCGAAAGCTCGGTGTTTCCCCCGATGTTCCATCGACCGCAACTGCAAGGCCTCATCTGATACGCTTGATGGACGGCGAACGCGAAAGGGCACCTATTATGTGTTCTTTTTTGATGAGTTAACGTAATGGATGGGCGGGTAGAACGGGTCTTTGCAGCCGTTTGCGGGCCGGTACAGCAGCAGGCGGTCTCCGAGGCGGGCGTCCGAGAATTCTGGCGTTCTTATTCGCTCTCTGGAAAAGCAGGTGGTGCTCGTCGTGGCTATGCCCTGTCGAGTCTCGCGGTCATACTCATCGCGCTGCTTGGGCTCACAATCGGTCTGCTGAGCGGCGAACTCCCTCATATGGTCCAAAATTCCTTTCTCGCCGTGTATTTCACCAATCTGCTCCTCGTGCTCTGGTTGCTGGTCTGGGTCGACAGTCGTCTCCTCAAAACGATCCTCGCCTCCGCAGACGCGTTCGAGAGCGACCAGGAGTATTATCACATGATCGGCACTTTCGTCGTCCGGATATACGAGGTGCTTCCTTGGGCGCCGCGGCCCCACGGGCACCGTCTCCACCGTCCAACGACTGGCCTTTTCATCGGTATCTCACTCGTGTTCGTGGCCCTGCCGTTAACGATCGCTCCGGCAGAGTTGCTTCCCGTCCTCACCGGCGGTGCTCAGGTTCCCCTGCTGGTGATTGGCTACTATGTCGTACTGTTGCTGCTGGCCGCATGGATCGTCGCAATCAACATTTGGGAGATCTTCGTCGGGATAGTCTTCCTCGGGATCCGGGTCCAGCGGTTGCAATTGCGTCTCGAGGCGGCGGCGCTTCACGAGGAACCGACGATCGGTCTCGAGTCCTTTACCGCGGTGTTTGTCGTGATGCACCTGTGGTACTTCGCGATCCTCTCGCTCAACGGCCTCCTGTTCCTTCATTCGCCGACGAGGCTCCAGATATTGGCATATCTCCTCTTTGCGATTCTTCCGGTCGCCGGGTTTGTCGGTTCCCAGTACGGCCTGCATCGTGCGATCGTTCGTTCGAAACGACGACGTCTACAGGCGATCGAGGAAGCGTACGGGGAGGATTTGCGTGCATGGTTCGGACACGAGACACCGGACGCCTTCGACCGGGAGGACACCATCCGTGCGATACTCGTATTCAAGCGTGAACTCCACGCGATCCCGAATTGGCCGATCAATCTGCAGGCGATCTCGAAAGTCCTGTTCGGTTCCCTGGTCTCCTTGTTGTCGGTTGCGACGAACGTCGTCCAGGTGTTGTTTGGCACAGTCCTACCGCCGTAAGATGAGTCGCTGGGCGCCAACAGACTCACGCCCCGTGCATGTTCACCGGGGCCCATCCCGTGGCACACGTCGTAACGTCATGTATGGGGTGCAAAACGAACGCCCTCCGCCCCGATGGTGCCTGGCGACGGGCTGGTCGACAACCGGACCAGCCGCTGGTCGGCCCAACCGCTCTGTCGAAAGACGCTCATCGTGCTGGGTCGATGCTGGAACCCCGGGCTAACGTATCACGCTACAAGCGGGTTTCCCGGCTCGCCCGCCGGGTCAGTTGCCTGTGAGGAGGCGTTTGATCTTGTCGACGACGCCATCGTCGTCACCGTCCTCGCGATGCTCCTGCTCGCGCTGTGATGTTTGGCTCATGTCATCTCCGAACGTGTGCCTCGAGACTGAAAAGCCCTGGGCCACTGTTCCTAGACGGGCGGTGGCTTTTGGGTGCGAGTCCGCAAAAGGAGACATGACTGAAACCAAGAGCGCGGAACACACTGACCTTCAGGGCAGGGCGGCCACCCATCGCTATCCCCACCCCGTCGAGTGGATTCTCGTCGAGGGCGACCGGAATCTCATCGCCGCCGCCATTTCACTCGGGCTCTTTGGCCTGCTGCTCGGCTTGGAACAACTTGGATTGATCGCCTTCGTCAACGACGACTCGATCACACGACTGGCTGGTGGGATGATTGCCGGAATGTTTTCCCTGGTCACACTCGTTGTTTCGATCAATCAGCTGATCCTCTCCCGAGAGTTTCGATCCGCGGGCGAGGTGCGCGGGCAGCTTCAGGATGTTGCCACGTTCCGGGAGGACGTCGCAGCAGCCGCGGGCATCCCCACGGCACCGATCGAGCCAAGCAGGTTTCTTGGGACGATCGTCCGCGACATCGAATCGCACGCCAACGCATTGACCGATGCCCTTGGGAGTCACCCGCCAGTCGTTCGAGATCGCACCGGGCTGTACGCCGAATACGTCGACGCCGAGACAGGAGCGGTGGCCGAGGCCCTCGAACGCGATCGTCTCGGCATGTTCGAAGCAGTTTCCGCCTGCATCGAGTACGACGATTCCTGGCAACTTTACGCCGGCCATTATCTCCGGGAGGAATACGCCGACGACCTCACCGAGTCTGCAGCGGCAGAATTGGATGCCATCCTCGAGGGGCTTGAGCGGTTCAACATCGCCATCGAGCACTTCAAAACGACGTATCTCCAGCGGGAACTGACCCGCTTTTCACAGCTGACGATCGTCTATGGCGTCCCGGCCGTCGTGGCGGCGATGGTGCTCGGATTCAGTTACGGAGCGGTGGATGGTGCCGTCCTCAATCTAGCGGTGATGCCATACGTCGCGAGCGCACTCACCAGTATCGTGGTCTTTCCGCTCGCGCTATTGGCCGCCTACGTCCTCCGGACGGCCACGATCACGCGCCGGACCGCCGCGGTGAGTCCAATGGTACCAGCAAAAAACCAGACCGATGAGCCGTTCGCAAACGAACCCGGCATCGAGACCTGAGACGCCAGGAGCGTGAGGAGTTTTCACCGTCCGACCGATATGTGGTGCAGGCCATGGGGGTGTACGGAATGCTCAGCGACGGTATCGGTTCGTACGGCGACGAGTTCAGGGCAGGATTGAACGTCTGTCTACACTTTCTGGTGCTGGGTATCATCGCCGTCGGGACCGGCCGACCGTTTCTCTTCCCGAGCCTCGGTCCATCGGCGTACCTGCTCGCAACCGGCGAGCAACCGCGGGAGGAAGGTGCTTACCACGTAATCGGTGGGCATGCAGTTGCGGTCGCGGCAGGAATGCTTGCGTATGCGCTGTTCGGCCGAGAGGCGAGTGCGTACATCGCGTTCGACGCGCCCGACCCGCGTTTCTCGGAAGATCTGATCGCCCTGGCAGCGAGTTCGACGACGGCGATGGTGGGTACCACGATCGTGATGCTCATCACCCGCACGAACCACCCGGCTGCGTGTGCCACCACGCTGATCATCGCGCTGGGGCTCATGGGTGGCATTGCGGACGCCATAGTCATTCTCCTCGCCGTCACGGTGCTCGTGTTCTTTCACGAGACGTTCCTGCTCCCCCTGGCGCGATACTACGGATTCAATCCGGATGAAGCCCGCGAGTAACGGTGAGTTCATTCGAGGGTGCCACGAATCTCGGTCTCTCCTCAACTGTCCACGTAGTATTCGTCGTACACTTCGATGAACTCCTTGAGCAGCCCGACGATGATCGGTCCGACGAACAGGCCGATGAACCCGAACGCGGAGATACCGCCAAGCACGCCGAGAATGATGAGACTCGGGCTAATATCCGCAAACCGGTCGACAACGATTGGCCGAAGATACTCGTCGGAGATACTCACCACCAACACGCCGTAAACGAACAGGGCGATCCCCGGAACGACGTCACCGGATAACACCAGGTAGAGCGCCGCCGGCCCCCAGACCAGAAAGGTGCCGATGAGCGGGACTAGCGCGAGGATGATCATGACGAACGTCCAGAAGATAACGTTCGGGATCCCGACGACCACGAGTCCGATGCCGGCAATGACCCCCTGAAATATGGCGATCAACACGTGTCCGGCGAGGACGGCTTTGACGATCCCGTAGCCCCGTTCTCGAAATTCCTCGGTGACGTCGTTTGCCATGGGCGAAACTTCGCGCAACCAGCGCTCCAATCGACGCCCATCCCGAACGAGGAAGAACAATAGAAACAGAAGCAAACCGAGTCCGATCAGCACATGCGTGATCGTTTCGAAAATGGCGACGACACCACCAAACGCGCCCTGGACGGTGTTCTCGACCGCGGAGACCACCTGATCACCGACGTCGATATCTTGTCCCGTATGCTCCGCGATCAATTCCTCGATTCTGGTAAAATCCGGATCGATTTCCTGGAGCCGGCGCGCCCACGCGATCGCGTCGTCGGCGATGACGAAAATCGTCATGATCATCGGGATGATGATCGCCACGACGCTCAGCAATACCAGAAGGATCGCTGACACACTCGTTCCCACCCTGGGCGCGAGCCGTTCGTGCAGCGGGTATAGCACAATGGCTAGGAGGATTGCGGTGAGTACGAACTGGATGTACGGGAGGACGATCAACCCTGTGAGGATGACGAGGATTCCGATGACGCCGAGTGCCAGCGCATGCTCCGACCGCATGAGCGCTAAAGTGGGCGGACGGCTATATTTAGCAAGTGCCTACGGCACACCTCATCGGTCCCCGAGGCGATCGGTCCGGGCCCGGGATTGCAATCGGTTCGTTGGTTTCCTATGTACCGCACACCCTCCCGACCGACGTTCGGGCGGCGTCGTGATCCGCCCGTCTCACACGGTCAGTTGATTGGTGCTGGAAACCCGTAGGAGGGATCGTGGACGAATCGATCGGTCTCGGCGGCGATCGTCACACGCGAACGGGGTGGGAGGGATACGCCGAGGTGATTATCGTCCACGTCTTGGACGCCCCCATCGACATGTAGATCCCGGCCATATCGGACGGTGCCAAACGCATGTTCGCCGTATGCCCCTGCTTGGAGGATTGATCGGCGATACTCGCTCCCGACGTTGACCATCGTCACAACGGTCCGTTCCTCATCGACGCGTTCGACGAGGGCAGCCACATCCGTTGGTAACCCCGGTCGCTTCCGCTCCCGGTCGAAGTGTCGGACCCGGGTCCGCAGCAAACCGCCATTGTACACGGGCCGCGGGCCACCCATGGTCAGTTGCACCAGGGCCTCTTCAGCGATCGGATTGCGATACTGGAGGTAATGGGCTGTATCGTAGGTTTCTCGCGGTTCCTCGCGTTCGATCGCGTCGAGTCGGAACTGGACGTGATAGTGGTCGAGCTCGAGCATTCGCTCCGGATACGTCGGAAAGTCACCCTGGAGATACGCAAACCAGGCCTGGGCGTGGCCGCCACCGACCGATTTTCCGAAGCGACTCGGCTCGAGTTGCTCCCAGTCTCGTTTTCGTCGGTCCCGAACGCGCTCGATTCGTTCCGCGTCGGAATCCTGCATGGACGTATACCACAGGTGGAGGAGGTAGTTCGGATTCGAGAGGGGCTGGAACTGGAACCATCCGTCCTTGTAGAGGAGACCGCCCGTGTCATCCTGCAGGATAGCCGAGGAACTGTATGGGACGTCGTGTACGCGATACGACCCTGGGTCGCCGTATCGATGGGGGACCATCGGCGTCGTTTCGTCTCCGGGGGTTACCGGTTGATCGATCGCCTGCTCGAGCATGGTGTCGACAGTCGACCGGATGAGATCGGTCGCAGCGACATCCCCGCCGTCGAGGAGTGCACGGTTTTCCGCGGCAATCGCAAGTGGGGCGCCGATGACGTGCCAACCGCTCCAGGTCCACCCGTAAAAGCCCCCATACCATTTCCCGCCGGTGTACGCGCCGATCTCACCGGAGAGGCCGATATTGTCCGGGACGATCCCATCGTTCTCGTGAGTGCGTTCGAGCCAGGCGTCCGTGTATTCTCGCACCCACTCCCGGTATCGGTCCGCCCCGTGCATCAGGTAGGCATTCGTCATCAACGCAGTGATCGCCAGGTTCATCGGGACATCCCCGCGACTACACCGTTCGTTGAGAACTTCGAGGAGTTTCTCCTCGTTCGCCGAATTCGTGATATCTTCGATGCTATCGATCCCGTCGATGTCTTGAAACGGTAGTCCGCGCCGCGGCCAGTTGTAATCCGCCCCGTATGGATGGTGGGGAAATGCGGAGAAGTCGCAGTACTCGGGACCCATGCTACCGTTCATCGGACCGCGGACCACCTTCCGATCGCCGTCGTAGTTGCCGGTGGGTGAATCCGGTAAGTAGAACCCGGCGAATCGTTCGGCACGCGCTTGCAAGCGATCGTCATCCGGGTCGGCGAGACAAAGGTTGTAGAACATGAGGTTTCCCTCGCCGTGATGAAACCAGTCCCGGCACTGTTCGTACTCGTCGACGGCCATCGGATGCCCGTGTGGCGTGTCGACCTCGGAAAATTGGTCGAGGATCAGGTCGAACTGCCGGTGGGACGCCTCGAGGAAGGCACGGTCGCCACCGAGTACGTAAAACAACGGCCAGTTCCAAAACGATTCGAACGTGTCGTCGAAGCCGTCCGCTCCGACGTAGTCGTCGTTCGGGGGCCAGCGAAAATACCCGTCGTCGAGGTACCGATCCAGGATCAACTCGTCGGTTCCGTTCATCTGGTCGATCAAGTCTCGCTCTAGTCTCGCCCATCGCGGCGGGGATGGGTAGGCGTCGGGTGCCTCGATCGTCTGCATTACCCTTCCGGTGCCGGAGGATGCAGTTAATTCCTCTGGCGGGTCCGGTTTTGGACCGGGAACTGATGGATTGCCGGTGTGACCCCTCGGAACCGAACGGTTAATGTGGCAATCGACCACCTGTTTCGACGGATGTCGAGGCTGGTTCTATCGGACGTACACGCGAATTCGGCGGCACTTGAGGCAGTACTGGGCGCGGAACCGGGATACGAGGAAGTGCTCTTTCTCGGTGATGCGGTGGATTACGGCCCCGACCCCAACGCGACGGTCGATCTGCTCTCGAACCTGGAGGGGGCGTTCCTCATGGGCAATCACGATCGTAAGATGATACGCTCCCCGAAAGCAAGGCGACCGGATGGTCGAAGGGACTTCTCTCAGTGGACCCGCGATACGCTCACGGCGGAACATCTCGCCGAGCTACGCACGTATCGCGATACCGCAATCACCGAAGTCGGGGGTCGTCGTGTCCGCCTCCATCACGGAGACTTCCGGGATCGCATCGATGATCTGGATATCACCCGGCGGCTGACACCACGAAACGAATACGGTGATTTTGATGCTGTTGCGGCGTGCTTCGATGCGGACGTCATCCTGTTCGGCCACTCTCACGAGCAGTTCGAACTGACCGTGAACGGCACGCGATTTGTCAATCCCGGCAGCGTCGGCCGCTCCAATCGAAACGGGATCGCTGCCCAGTACGCCGTGATCGATGACGGTCACATCAAGTTGCATGAGACGTATTTCGACGCCACGGAGACGATCTCGGCCATGGAGACGATCTCGATCGACATTTCGCCGACGATGTGGCGGCGCTGTCTCAAGCGGGAATTGTATCGGGTCCGGCGTGAGAGTGGATCGATCCCCACCCCGGAGCACATCGCGGACACGAGCCGCTACCAGACGGCACATTTCGTGGACGAATTCGGTTCACTGGAAGCGGCGCTCTCGTTCGCAGGCCTGGACTAAGGATGTGTCCGCGCTGCAAATCACGCACGGGAACCATCGACGAGCAGTTGGCTTCATGGCGGGACTACCCGCGTTCACAGGGAACCGATCGACAGGTTTTCACCGGTGGTTGCGCGCCCATCTGTATCGATGGAACACGTGGAATTCGCGCAGGCGGATCGCTACGAACCGGAGCCTGACTGGCAGCGAGTCTCCCTTGCGGGGAGTGAACGATTCGCCTTCGAGTGGTTCGAAAAACCGGCCGGGCACAGTTCACCGATGCACGATCACGAGAACGAACAGGTCTGTATCTGTATCGAGGGGGAACTGACGGTAGTCACGGAGGACGATGAAGCCGTGCTGCGGTCGTTTGATTCCGTCTGGCTCGATGCATGGGAACCCCACCGTGTAGAAAACACTGGCTCGAGCACCGCAGTTGGAATCGACGTGTTTGCACCGGGACGTTCCTTCGATTTCTGGACCGAGGACGAGGCGTAAGCTCGGATTGACCCTGTCTATCGAACCAGGGATCGTGGGGAACTCAGTTGATTTCGGGAGAACTGACAACCCCGCCCGTGTTGTGTTGAGGGTCCTTGAGTGACGTCGCGCCATCACATGAGCTCGAGATTCGCATGTTTCATCGTGGTTTGTCGAACGAGGTGAACGGCCGGAAGTGATGGATCGTCGCCGACATTGCTTCATCAGAACACTGGATCTCAGCGGGCGTGATGACGGGAACATCGGGCGGAAGATCGGCGTGTGAGTGGCGGTCTTGGCGGGAAGATGCGATCGTTGGAACGATTTAGTATCGGGTATCGAGCCAATCGTTCGCTTCCAGGCGTCAGACGAGCCGAGCAACAGGGAATCTGTCCTTCGTTGCAGACTTGGTGGCGATAACCACTCCATACGTTGAAGTGACAGGCATTCCAAGCGGTCTGCAGGAGTCAGATGCGAAGGGCGGGGTTCCCAACAGTCTCGGAATGGCGGCCAGTTTGTCCCACACGATCACCGATGGTACTTATCTAATCGATGATATTTCAAAACTCACCGGTCGACGTGATGTCGACTACGAGCTCCCAACGGGACGAGGATCCGCGTTCTCGAATGCCGCTTGCATTCCACCTGGCAAAGAAGATTCCGCCAGCCCGGGCATGTTGGTTGATATGAGTATTGGGCGAACTGACAACCAAGACGTCTCGGCTACTCAGTGCTGGCCTCACTCGCGAATGCTCCCTGTCAGCAGACTCAGTGGGGTCGAAACCCTCAACTCGCCAACGAGCAGCATTCCTGCAATGGGGAGCACAGAACAGATTCGAGTGCACTTCCGTCCCATTACGCACTGGTGTGGAGGTAGCGTAGGAGTCATAGAGCGGGCGGCCGGTGCCCGGGCGCGGATTGATCTATGAGTCGACCGCCCCACGAGCGGCTTCACGTGTCTGCTGTCGAGAGCCCGCGCCACGTGGTCTTTCTGACCTCTGTCATCGGTGTTGTATCATTACTGACAGGGATCGTCTACATCGGAGCTCCGACCGTGATTCCACCCTTGGATCCGTACGTTCCGGATATCGTCCGGATGACCGTCGGCTTTACAGGTACGCTCACCGGATTCCTGTTGCTTCTGAGTGCGGCCGGGCTGCGACGGGGTCTCCATGGAGCATGGCTTTCGACGATGGCACTTCTCCCACTTTCGGCACTTCAAGGTGTGATTCAGTCGAGTCCGTTTTCGATCCCTTTGATCGTCCTTTCGCTGTTTGCCCTCCCGATCGTGTACCGCCAGCGGGGTGCATTCGACAGACGGACCACACTGACCGAGTCCCAAGTGGCTGCGGGAGTGGCGTTACTGGGTGTCCTCGCGTACGGGACTGTTGGCACGTTCGCCATCCGCGGGCAATATCAAGGGATAGACACGATGTTGGATGCGTTCTACTATACGATGGTCACCGCGAGTACCGTCGGGTACGGGGACGCCGTCCCGGAAACCCAGATGGCGCGACTTTTTGCACTTTCGATCGTGGTGCTGGGGGCCACGAGTTTTGTGCTCGCAGCTGGCGTACTGCTCTGACCGCTAATCGAGAATCGGTTTAAAGCCGCACTCGGAAAAATGACAACAGAACAATTGGAAGGCTTAGACGATCACGTACTGCTCATGGGGTACGGTGACCTCACGGAATCCATTCTGGCCGAACTCGCCGGGCGTGTCCCAACGTTGGTCATTACCCCAGATCCGGCGGTCGGCTCACGACTGAGGGATCGTGGCGTTAACGTGCTTGTCGACGAACCACAGGATAGCCTCACGTTGGAACAGGCCAACATCGACCGTGCTCGAGCAGTGATTGCGGCGACCAATAGTGACGGCGATGACGCTCTCTCGGTCCTCACCGCCCGGCAGGTCGATCCAGATGTCTACATTGTGGCCGGCGCGACGAATCAACCGAATGTCGAGAAGCTCCGGGCGGCAGGAGCGGATGCCGTCATCAGTCCAGCGGCCATCGGGAGCCAATTGCTAGCTTCGTCGGCACTGGACCGAGAGTCGTTCAAGAACATCGGCTGCAGGTAACGACAACTTGGATATCCGACCATACGTGTTCGGTTCCCGCTCGTGAAATCCCCGGCGAGTGCCAAAGTGCTCACAATCGCACGTACTGGTTCAGAAAGTATGTGGTGGATTGTCTCTCACACCGCGTAGATTGGAAAAGTGACTCTGGAATCTTCCAGTGACCAACATAATCCCGACCGTAACGGTTGGTATATCCACTCCGCAATTATCCAATCATTCAATTCTTTCATCGATGATCGAGTGGTGGCTTGAGTTCGGTCGACCGAGATGACGTTGCCCCGCCATGACTGCCTCTCATATATGTACTTTAAGATATGATCGGATACAGATACATTCATGTTGTTGTGAATGTCAATAATAACTGGCAATGTCCGGTAGCGATAGCCCTCCGAGGCACGTACCCTTTGCGCCAATCATCGGGGCGGTGATTCCGATACACCCCCTCGGAGGATTCGATCCGGGCGCATTCGCCCTCGATAGCGGGCTTGGTGCGGATGACGGTCCAGACGTATCGGCTGAGGAGACACTCCTCCTTTCGCCGGAGGATGCTGAATTCATGAGTCGAATCTTCGACGAGCGGGAACACGAGATGGGTACTGCGTGTCCATCGATGGCAATTAGTTGTCCTTCTGGCTGGACGATACGATCGAAGCGGACGAATCTATGCTAGAGATGAAGATCTCGAATTGCCCTTGGGACATGCGCTCGGCCACGGCGCACACCCATCCGAACGGTGACATCAGCCTTTCAGAGCAAGACCGTGCCAGCCTGTCGCGAACCGATCAAGAGGTGATGTGTATCAATGCCGGTGAGTTGGCGACCGAGCCGGGAACGAACCTCGACAACCTCCTGTGTTACGAAGACAACGATGACGGAGAACCGGAGCCAATCGGCGTCCAAATCGAGCCGGATGCCGAGACCACTGATGGCCTCAACCCCTTGCGAAAATGAGTAGATTTGGACTGGGGCGGCTCGGTCGGTATGTCGCCGGCAGGATAGAACGATGGTTGCCCAATCCCTTCGTGTTCGCCGTCATCCTCACGTATATCGTGTTCCTCGGGGGGCGGAGGGCCGTCGAGAATCGGTCCCCCGCGCAGATGCTGTCCTACTGGAACGAGGGATTTTGGGGCTCCTCAATTTCGGCATGTAGATGGTCTTGATCATCGCGACGGGATACGCACTGGCGTTTCACCTCCGCGTTCGAGCCGCGATCGGGTGGGTGGCTCGATCCCCCAACAATGGCGCACAAGCGGCGGTCCTGATCGGCTTCGTGACGATGGTGTCGGCGTGGTTTCACTGGGGACTCACTCTGATCCTTGGAGGTGTGTTGGCCCGCGAGTTAGGCCGCCGGCTTCATCAACAAGGTATTCCCGCGCACTACCGTTCCGATGTTCAGTAGCTTTCAGTGGTACACCGTAAGAAACGGGTACACTGTTGGATGGCTGGGCCCCGTCCGTCGCTACCATCCTCATTCGACTCGGGCAGGGCGACAGCGGGTGCTATGACAGCCGACCCACCACCAGCGGTCGCCGCTACCTGTCCGGGTCCGGAGGCAACGATGCCAGAACCAAACGTGAGCCGCGTGCCACCGTCAGCGTCGAACGCTGACGAGGATCGCGAAGTAAGGCTTCGCTCACCAGCGGAACGGCAAGCTCGCACGATTTCGGCATCCCCGTGTAGGAGGACGCGAAATCGTGGTCTAGCTCGTCCGTCTTGCTGAAGAACCCCCGCGCCACGTTCAGCGCCCCGATGTAGTCCCGGTCGGCTTCGAAACCATATCGGGCATTATCACACCGGAAGTGCTCGCCCCACCAGTGTTCTTTTTGGTAGTCGGGAGATTTGCAGGTTTGTCCGGTCGAGCCACAGCGAGGACACGACCGACTCGTTCCCTGCGGGTAGACTCGTTCAATAACGAGACCGGCACACTCTGCTCGGTATTCGATCTTCTCGATGATCTCACACCGCGCCCACGACGACAACTCCCACGACATTGTGCCTTCATGCGATAGGCAGTCGGTTTCCTCGGTCTGCAGGCGACAGCGACAAGCCACAAATTCTCGAGCTCGAATACTACCCGGTTTGTCACCGAATCTGCTCGACATTCCGACTTCATGTTCGCAGGCGGAGTGGCAAGCTCGCCTGGCCGCCTCTCGGACGTACCACCACACCGACCGCCCAATTTCACAGTAGCTGATGCCTCGCGTTCATGATCAGCCAGTACCGCTTGTTTCGTGCGATTCAAACTGCATGGCGTCTCCGAAACACACATTCGCGGCGATGACGTGCCCAGTTTCGAGCCGGCTGAGATCGATCCCAGTCTCAGTAACTATCTCGACATCGACGATACGGGGAGTAACCACCCTGTTCTCAAAAGAGGGAAGCCAATTGACCGATCGTTGCATCGACCAGTTGATCCCCACCGGCTGGTCCTACGGTCGCAGACGGGGGCGTCGCGCCGTAGCCGCCACGGGCACGGGCGGCTGCGGTCGGCAGGTAGCCTTCGCTTCCACAGCTCAGTTGCACGGGGAGTGTCTGTATCGCCGGACTCCGCGCAGTGATACGCAAACCGTAATCCAGGAAGAGTTCGAACGGATCGGTGGCGATGGCGAGATCGCCGACCCGGATCTGGTGGGTTTCCACCTCGATCGGGTTCCCGTTGTTCGTCTGCGATTCATCACGCACGCGTTCGAGTCGTCGACCCCAGTTCGACGTCAGTTCGGCCTCCGTGAGCGACTGATATTTGCTATGGGCGGCGCGTCGATCAGATGCCGAGATCTGCAACGGTTCTAGCGCTAGGTCCTCTCGCCGGTGCGAAAGGCTCGGGTCCGTCATCGGCTCCGTGCACTCCAGCTCTCGTTCGATGGTACTCACGATCCGAGTCGCGATCTCCTCGCGTTGGTTTACGTCGCGTCGTGCTCGCATGTCGTGTTCAGCCTCGGCGTCCAGGAGCAAATGGGGGGACTGATCGCCAGCGGCGGTGCAGAGCGGGAGCACGTGAAGTTCCTCGTCGAATCGTGCCTGTACTTTCGCACGGACGTCGTGCCAGTAATCGGCGGTGAAGCGGTCGCTGTGTTCGTCAACCTGCGAGGGACAGGAGACTCCGAGAACAAGCCCGGTGAGGTTTCTCTCCGCGTCCCAGGTAAACATCATGTCGACGCTGTGGTCCTCGTAGCCACCGATTCGGACGAAGTCCTCGCGGTCGGTCTCTCCGTACATCCTGGCGTGCCCATCGTCGTATACCGCATACCGGTTGTGCCCGACGACGGCGTGGCCGAACGCACGGCCGAGCGCTGCCGGGCTTCGGTGACACCAGGCGCCCTCGATTGCTTTCACCGTAGCCGCTGCCACCAGTTCCTGACATTCCGCGGCGGTGAGCACGTCGCCACCGGGATGATCGTATTTGCCCGGGGTCGTGGTGAGCGAGGAATGCGTGTGGGTTGCGCACACGACGAGTTGATCGCCCCTCAGCGCGGGGATCGACGATTCCACCCGCTTCCGGATGGTCGCGAGGAGGTTATCGGGGACCGAAACGATGTCCAGTGAGACCAAGACGATGTCTGTGTCGGACGCATCCTCGGATAGGGCCAATGCCGTTACAGTAAGCGGGTCCATGGCCTCGCCCGCGATGCGGCGATATTTTTGTCCTCGTAGCATGGCGGGTCGCTCCGGGGTGAACGTGCGGCTTTCCCAGCCCAGTCGGATCATGCGTCCTCACCTCCGTATGTATCCGACGAGAGCCCAAACGTTCCCGTCCCGCTCGATTTATCACAGACCGATCGAAGCAAATTCATCACGCTCCCTCTCCTGGTTCGATCGCCGAGTTGGTCCCATTTGTCCGTTCGCGTATCGTAGGGGTCCATCACGTGAGTTCCTCCGTGTGTGCCTTGACCTTCCGAACCGCCGCCGCGATGGCTTCCATCCCCTCTCGGTCGGCGAGAAGGGTCTGATGTGTGAGAGTGACGTTCGTTCGCGCGATCTCCTCGACGCCGGGGAGGTGCATCGTTTGATAGTTCGGCAGTTCCTCGGTGGACGGGACGTGGGTGGCCAGTCGTTCACGGACAAAAGCCAGTTGCCGATACAGCGGCTCGGCGTTGTGGGTCCCGAGATGGGCCGGCACACCCTCCGCCTGCAACGCCTCGACGAACGTTTCCCGGTCGATATCGCCGAAGACCGACGGCTCGTATCGAAAGTTTAGACAGAAGTACCCACGATTGGTAATCCGGTCGTCTCGTGGTTTCGTATGAATGCCCTCGATTCCGGAGAGTTCCTCGACAAGTACTGCCTCATTGGCCTGCCGGCGGGCGTTCTGCTCCGGGAGTTGCTCGAGCTGCCCGACCAGGAGCGCACCGAGAAACTCGGAGATCCGGTGGTTTGAGGCATTCAAAATGTGACCAAGTTTGCCGCCGGGATCCCGGCCCATCCAGTGAACGCATTTTGCAAGCTCAGCGACACGAGCATCGTTCATCACGACGATACCTCCCTCACCGGCCGTCAATGATTTGGACTGTTGAAACGAGAACGTGCCAGCGTCGCCGAACGTACCTACCTTCTTGCCACGCCATTCACTGCCGTGGGCGTGTGCGCAATCCTCAATGAAGAAAAGATCGTGCTCCTCGCAGATTGGGACGAGCTCGTCGAGATCTATCGGATACCCGGCATAGTGGACGCCGACGACCCCGGCGGTCTCGTCGGTAATTGCATTACGAACAGCAGCCGGATCGATGTTATAGGTGTTCGGATCAACGTCGACAAATCGCGGGATACCACCACACAACACGACGGCCATGGCCGTCGAGACCCACGTGTAGGCGGTCACGAGTACTTCATCGCCCGGTCGGAGTCCGACGGCACGCAGCGCAACCTGGATTGCCGTGGTGCCGTTGGTGACGCCGATGGCGTGATCGGCGTCGTGATATGCTGCGAAGGCTTCCTCGAAGGCCTCCGCGTATGTCGCAGCGTCGTACTGTTTACACCAGTGCGTTGAATCGAGACAATCAATGACGTTCTCCCGGCCCGTTTCGGATAGTCGTGGCCAGTCCGGGACCGCGAGGTTCGCCGCGGCTTCATCGCCGCCGTTGATGGCAAGTGTTGAATCGGCCGTCTGACTCATTGTCTGTCCACGTTCGATCCCGGTGCCAAAAGTCTCTAGTTCCGGAAACAACCTAGTACATCAGTTCCCTCGGTATTGCCAGGAACGCACGGGGATTCACTGCGTGGATCGGGGGAAAACAAGATCCGATCGTCTCCCCAGCCAGATCCGTCCCGAGACCGCGTGGTGCGAGCCATCAACCCTGCTTGTCCTGAGCGAACGGTGATCGATGGCCGGTGGCGATTATCCTTGTGATTCCAGGGGCATGGCGGGTGCCCCCGACGAGGCCATCGAGGGTTTGGGGCCGCGCAGCCACCACAACACGCTACGGGTCGGCGGGCGACTTCCATCCACCGTCCCCCGAAGATCCCTTCGGTATTCGAGCTCGACAATTTCCAAGAAATGCCCTTGACGGGTCTGTTCGGATCAAGAACTTCGCTACACTTCAACCGCAGAAGGTGCAGTTCGGGTCAGCCGTTGCAACGCTTGGTGAGTCGAACGTACCCAGGGCCTCAGAGCAGCATGGCTTTGCCATATCTCGCGCTGTTCGGTGCTGCCGCGTGGGTAGGTGATCGGTGGTTGGTACACCGTGCTGGTGCTTATCGGTTCATAAGATGCGGGTGATCCCACTCGATTTCATGACTGTTTTCAGACGAACGTGCAACCCGCGCTCTTTTTGGTCAGAACAATGTAGATATCCCGAACCTAACGTCAGCCAACCGCGTTCAGCGCTGCCGGCGAGACCGTAGCTTCAGGCACGATGGTGTCCAACGACAACAGTCTGCCATGCCAGGATGTCCGGCGATATCCGTGATGGACAGGAATTCGAATCGTTACGAGGGAGGTCGTATTGCTGGTCCGTTCGTTTCCCCTCAGCCCGAATACCCGATGCCTGGATGGAACGGTAGGTCCCACCACCCTAAGCTATAACCACTGGATCACAGTTACCCCGATTGTTAGCAACCGATGATTCCCCGGCCCGATCTCGTCCCGGACGAACACGATTCGAAATTCGAGGTGTACCAGCTTACAAATGAGGCAGACGTTCCGGCCTCCCACATTTATATGGAAGCCCAGATATTCTTCCCGGGCTCCGAGCGGTTTGTCCTCCACCGCTCGGCACATCCGCACGGATCTGATCCGGACGACCCCGAGCACCAGTACCTACTGTGTGATCTCGGCAATGACGGGGAGTTGACGCCGCTTACCGAGGAGGTGGGGCCGACGGCGCCGGCCGTGTCACCGGATGGGGAGTATTTCTATTATTTTGTCGACGACACCGATATCGGCGGTGGCGCGTTGACGTTGAAACGTCTCACCCTCGACGGCTGGGATCGCGAAACGCTTCACGTTCTCGACGGCCCGATTCCGAACACGTCGTTTCGGTTTTCACGGCCGTATCCCCTCTCGACCATTTCATCGGACGGCCAGCGAATCGCGATCTCCGGGTTCCTCGGCGACGGCGACACGGCTAACGCACCATGGGGACTCCTCGTCTACGATCTGCAAGAACTCGAGCCGCGGCTCGTGCTGCATGGGCAGACCTGGTGTAACGTTCATCCCCAGTATTGTCGATCACGTGATCCAACGGAACGACGTGATCTCATGGTTCAGGAGAATCACGGCTGCGAATACGACAAACGGGGACGAGTCACCAAACTTACCGGTGGCGACGGGGCCGATATCCACGTTATTCGCGATGACGGGAGCGACTTTCGAACGATGCCATGGGGCCGGGATGGACACGAATCTTGTCAGGGTCATCAGTGCTGGCGGGGCCGATCGAACTCGGCGATCACGAGCACGATCAAGGGGGACGAACCTCTCGCCGAGCTGATCGAAGGCCGGCCAGTCGACGGTGCCGGCCACCAGGGCAAACAATCCGGGGATGGCTGGCGCAACAACCTGACTCGTGAGATGGAAGACCCCGATTTCCATCACTTCGCGACCGATATAGCGGGTACACGGATGATCACCGATCGTGGGCCGCAAAATCGGGACGGTACGATCATGCTATTCGATCTCCCCGACGAAGAAGGTGGCACTCTCAAAAACGGCAGCGTTATCGCGCAACCCCGCTCCAGCTGGGAGAAGGAAAGTCACCTCCATCCGTTTCTGTCACCGGACGGACGGTACGGGTTTTTCAACTCCGACGAAAGTGGCACGTTACAAGCCTATCTGGTCCATGGATGGGCGGGTTGAGGCGATTCGAGGTCGTCAAATATGTGAATACGCCCCGCACATGGGTGTCGGGAGGGTAACCAATCGGTGTATTCGGCCGACCAGGGGCGTCCGGTCACACCACCGATTCCGTCAAACGAACAAGATGATATCGTCCGGCATATAAAGTGTCAAGGGACTGGTGAGTGGACATCACGTCAGGCCACGGACGTCCCTGCCCTTGAGCACTCGGTCACGTACTCGTAGTTCGTGAGAGTCTCGTAATCACGATTGTTCGCAATCTCCCTGACCGTCCTTCCACCGAAACATCTAATCGATAGCAATCGTTCCGAAGCCGCGGGCACGGTGTCTATCGAGGGCATGTGCTTCGTTGATCGAGGGATACTCGGCATCAGGTCTGCGACCAAGCGTATCGAGCTCGGGCTTGTTCCTGGTTTCGCGGTACTCCCAAGCGAGTTACTGGATCCAATGCAGCTGATGGCGATCTGGTCGGCAACGTTCCGCACGTTCATTTCGGGGGCAAC
>SKQO01000134.1 GCA_007118975.1 Halobacteriales archaeon
CACTACGAGCTCCGGCCCGACCTGTTCAGACCGTCAATCAGCGTCGAACGGAAACGAATCCACTACCGCCCAGAGTACGGCGAAGAGTACATCAGAGGTGTCGCGTGCGACGCAATACACGAACTCGTCGATGGGTAAGACGACGACCTGGAACGAGATCACAAACGGATCAGGGAGTTCGCTATTGACGTGATGAATCGAGAAGCGACCGTCGATCTTCTTCCACTTGGTAGCGACGAAATTCGATAGAGCCAGATCGCGTCCGGATAATCGCCTACGAGTGTCAATACCTGGAGACGAAACGGATTGAGCAGCCTTCATCCATATACGGTTCGAACGGAGAAAGTTGTACTCTCGATGAACCAACTGGTCCGGACAGTCTCCCTTCCTCTCCATTCCGCAGGCTATTCGTGTCAGCTGATAAGGTTTCGAGCGTCCCGTTACCGATCAGACTCTCCGGGTCATGATCCAGTCGTACCGGGACCCCTCGAGGTATTCGGATGGCGTTCCGTCACGGATCACGCCAGAGGAGTACGTTCGCTCGTCGTCGTAGGCGATCACGTGTCTCGGGACGGGGACCGCTCGGGTATTGTAGCCACAGATTCCGATTCCGAGGCCGGCGCGATGGTGGGCGATCGCCCACGAGACGACGACGGTCGCGTAATCGACGCAGTCTCCCTCGGCACGGCAGTAGGTCTCGAAGGGGTTCTGTGAGATGTCGAGCAGGCCGTTGAAATCGTCCTGTTCCCAGTCAAAACGGGCCGACCACTCGTCGATGTCGACGTCGGTCCAGAACGGATGGATCGACGCCAGCAGACGTGGGCTTGCGACGAAGAACCCGGTCCATCGACAGAGCACGATATCCGTTATCGTCGATGATACGTAAACGCTCTTGCTCTTTCACGTCGGAACTTCCATCGTCTGAATACCTCGGATCGGGGCGTGCAAGAGGCAGCGCGCGTCTCCTGGAAAGGAGGTCGTCTCGAAACCGTCGATACGATGACTGGTGGAGCGACCGCGCAGTCAGAGAGGGACGTTCTCCGGAATGTCGTTCTACTGTTAGAATGTCGTTCCCCCTTCAGAAGCTAGTGGTAGCCGTCGCTCGTGTCCAGCACGGTCTCGTGGGTCGACCCGAGCTCCGTTGCCCGGTGGAACCCAAAGAACACGAGGATGGCACCGGGAACGACCGTGGCGACGACGTCGAGCGGCCAGTGCCATGGATATGGAGCTGGAGGGTTACTGATGCTTCCCGGGAGCTCCCGAAACGCCGGAATGTACCAGTACGTATACACGAGGAGATAGAAGCCGCCTAGGATCATCCACAGCCAGCTCGTCCGCTCGTACCAGTCTTTGACTGTCATGACCATCGATGCCGTGGTATGGGCAAATAGCTTCGCACGTCGACGTCCCCGGTCGGGGGTACTACTTCGTCGCGAACTGGCCAGTTTCCGTAGCGGGGGTACACGTGAGCTATCACCCCGGATAGACCTCGATCTGGTCCTCCCCCAGCTCGTACGGGTCCCCGTCGTTCCACTCGAGCAGGCGAAGTCCGTCGTCGATCTCCAGAAAGGTGCGCTGTTGGCCCACCCACGCGCCGCTGTTCGCCGCCCGCCCGTCCGCCGTGATACCCGGAACGTGCGTATGGCCCGTACAGAGGACGTCAGTGACGAGCATGGACTCGGCGTAATCGTGTGACTCGTGTAGTTCTGCCGCTGCGTCACACCCCGTCTGACACCGATCCATGCGTTCGATCCGTTGTTGCCATGGGCCCTTCGTGATCCGGTCGACGACCAGCCGTTTGGCGGTAGCGACGGCGTCGGGGAGCCCCTCGAGTTCACTGAGGACCTCCCAGAAGTGGGAAAACCGCGCGCCGAACGCGTCGTCGCTGATGAGGGCGAGCTTGTCGAAGTACCATTCGTCCTGGATCGGGTCGAACTGGTGGCCGTGCATGAAGGTGTATTTCGTCCCGGCGTCGGTCAACGTCAGCATCTCGGCATAGTCCTCGGTGTAGTACGACAACCGACCGCGAAACACGTCTTTGCGCGCATACCAATCGTGATTGCCCAGCACGTAGTGCACCGCTACCCCTTGATCTTTCAATTCTCGAAACAGATGAAACACGTCGTAGTTTTCCCTCGTGAGCGTCCGAACGTTCCGACGCCAGAGGTCTTCGATATCACCGTTCAAGACCAGGTGATCGGGCCGGAGGTCGTCGCGAAGATATCGGAGAAACGCCTTCACGTCTTCGCGGTTGTTATACCGAGGGCCGAGGTGGTCCGTCCCGAGATGGGTATCGGAGATGGTAACAATCATCACACTCCTCCGGCTGATAAACAGACGTGTACGGTAGATAAAGTTTCCCGCACCGAGCGCCACCACGATAGTTCCCACGACGTCGTATCGCCCCTCCCCGCGACGATTCCTGAGACCCGTCCCTGAATCCGATCCGGATGCTCTCGTGGAAGGATGGACCGCTCATACGGACGGTTGGAAAGACGCTCGGCAGGGCCAACGAATGCCGGTGAATCACGGTCCGGTGGAACCGATATCTGTCACCACGGCGGTGATGAATGACAGCCGTCCGTTGCAGGCGGAGGTCGGGTGTCGATGGAGGTACTATCGCCCACCAACCGGTGAACACTCGCTCACTGATCAGGGGGCGGCTCGGCCACCGCACGCAAGCGGTTGCGCGCCAGTTCGAACGCGCGCCGAAACCCCAGATACAGCAACAGCGACCCCGAGACGGCCGTGGCGGCAAAATCGAGTGTCCAGTGCCAGGGATAGGGCTCGGGTGGGTCCCGTAGGCTATTCGGCAGTGAGACGAGTGCCGGAATGTACCAGAACAGGTACGCGATCAGGAAGAATCCTCCGATGACCTGCCACAGCCAGCCCGTCCGTTTGATCCACGTCGTGACGCGCATTCGGGGTGATTGGTCGGCAACCGATATAGATATTAGACCCACGCGAGGACTCGGTCACTGGTCATCCACCGCCAGGCGACATAGCCAGCCACGAGGATCGCGACGACCAGGCCAAACCGCCGGAGCCGCCTCCCTGCGTCTGTATGCGCGAGATCATGCTGCCAGGTAAAACCGGACTGGTCCACGAAGGTGTCGATGGATTCGGCCTCCACGATCTGGTACGAGGCTGCGCCGAGTTCATCGAACGGGCCGAGCAACGACTGCAAGACGGTGACCAATCGGGCTGCATCCTCCTCGCTCGCCCACTCGTACAACTCCAGGAACTCGCCAGCGCGGTCCCCGGACAACCAGAGTTTTCGTCTGAATCCAGGCATCCCAGCAAAGAATGGCGTGGCGACGTTTGCGAGTCGGTTGTATAACGCGATGCGCGCCTTCGTTCCCAGGGTGCGAGTGAGGACGCTCATCCGAAAGACGAGGACCACGCCACCTGTCCGCGTTTCGTCCTCGGCTGGCTCCAGAGCCGTCTCCCGAAAGACCGTATATTTGCGGCCATCCGGATCCACGAGGACATCCTCGAGTCGGTCGGTGGGATACACGACCCGATCCCCGACGAGATGCTCGATCGACCGGACGGCCGCAACGCCGAGCGTCCTGACGGTTCGAATATTCACGGCGATCATGGGGCGAAGTACCTCTCCTGAATGTGCTCGGCCGCGCGGGCAGCGACGGCTTGCCCGGTGAGGGTTGGATTGGGGCCACCCAACCCGTTCGCCAGTACGCTGTGGTCCGCAACGAAGAGGCGGTCGACGTCGTACGCCTCACAGGCGTCGTCGACGACCTTCCCCATTCGCATCGTACTGTGGAGGTGGAGTGCCGTCGGTGGCGAATCAGAACGATGCACGTGAGTGGCGCCGGCGGCGCGGAGGATGTCGGCGGCGATCCTGGCGAGTTCGTCGCGGCGTTTTCGATCCGCCTCGCTCGGCCGATAGTTGACCAGCGGAATCGGTCCGTGTTCGTCAGCGACGCCACGCTGGACCGTCACCCCGTTTCTGCGGTGAGGCCGATCGTCCGAGACGACCAGTACCTGCACCATGCGGCGATAGCCAGCCAGAAGCCGCTTGAGTTCCTGGCCCACTAATCGCCCCGTCGTGTCCCACGGTTCGCCGGTCGTGTCGTTCTGGAAGGCAAAGCCGGACGCGCTCGCCCCGAACCCGAGTATCGCCCCGATTCCCGGGGTCGTCCCCACCGTCTGCAGCATCCCGAGGCCGGGATAGTCGAAGCGTGCGGCGATATCCTCCCCCTCCTGTTGCTCCACGGTCCGTCGGCCGAGCAGCCCCTCCAGTTCGTCCTCATCCCAGAGCCCCATGACGTTATCGCCGAAGTGGATAGTTAACCCACGTCCGACCCACTCGTTTTCGGGCAGGCCGGCGTTCAACCAGAGCCGGGGGGTTTCGATCGCCCCGGCGGCGAGGACGACCACCTCGGCGTCCACGGACGCCACCGCACCGGACCAGGTGTCGCGAAAGGTGACGCCCGTCGCTTCCGGTGTCGGTCCGCCGTCCGTCGCCACGTCGACGACGAAGGCGTTCGGTCGAATCGTCACGTTGCCCGTACCGAGCGCGAGTGGCACGAAGCTCACGTTGCTCGACCGTTTTGCCTTCTCCTCGAACGGCGCCCCACGGGGATGCGGATCCCCGCTGATGTCACTCACCGCCAGCGTGTGCCCGGTGAGGTCCGCAGCGGAGTAGTCACCATCGTAGCCGGCATCGACGTGTAACACCTCGTCTGGTTGTCTGATGGCGTTGGGCTGCGGACGGTAGCCGGGATCGGTGACGTTCGCCTCGTCGATGAGGTTCCAGCCCGCCGCGGCGGCGCCGCGGAAGAAGACCTCCTCCTTGGCGGTGACCGGTGCGGGGGCGACCTCACAGATCGCCTCGAGTTCCTGATAGTACGGGATCAGGTCCGCGTAGTCGATCGGCCAGTGGCCCTGCTCGTCGATCGCTGCCGGGTACGCCCGCGGGTGACATCCGGTGTAATGGAGCGTGGTGCCACCGACGCCAGCACACTGGAGGATCGCCCCATCGCCCGGGAACTTCCGCATCCAGAACCCTCGTCGGTGATCTGCAGGGCCGAACAGCAGATTGTTGACCATCTCGAACTCCCGCGTCGTGAACTGTTCGTCGAGCAATTCACCGCTCAGGTCATCGAGACTCGAGGACGATTCGGCACCTGGATCCTCGTGTGGCTTCGGCCATTGTTTGTTGCCGTGGAACGGTCCGGCCTCGAGGACGAGGACGGACAATCCCGCCTCGGCGAGCTTCCATGCCACGACCGGTCCGTCTGCACCGGCACCCACGATGACGGCATCGTACGCATCGGCAACCATCAGGTCGTCTCCTCCGGGAAAACCTCCTCGAAATCGGCTGTCTCGTAGTCGTTCTCCCGGAACCGACCGGGTTCGTGCAAGATGTGCACCGGTGGTTCGGCCGCCACATCCACTGTCGTCCACACCTCGCCGTCCCCAAGCGATCCCGTCTCCGTCCCGAGGTACCCCCGGAGTGCCGGATACCCGTTGGCGATACCCGGAAAGCCGGTTTGCCGCCAGCTCTGGACGGCGCCGGGATCGTCCGAGAATATGCGCGTGCTCGGCGGCTCGTCGTAGTTCTCGTAACCTTGCCACTCGGAGTAATAGATGAGCTTCGCGAACCCGACGACGAGTTGGCCGACCAGCCCCCCGTTGAACTCGAAGAGTTCGTCCTCGCTACGCGCCACTGAAATCTCGATGTCGTCGACGATCCCTATCGCTCGGAGCCGGTCCTCGGGAGAGAGCCTCGCAAACGGGCCAGCGGCAGCGAAGAGCGATGTGGACGCCGTGGCGTCCGCCTCGATCAGTGGCCTTACGAACGTACGCGACGGTGGCTCTGCGTTGTGGCCGCGGAGAACCAGTTTCAGGGCTGCGACGTCCAGCGCCTTCGCCACCGGCCTGGCAAACGAAAGCGTCCCGCGGGGACCGAGTTGGGGGAACCCGAGCTGGAACCCGTGGTTGACGTACGTTACGAGGTATTCGGCAAGGCCGATGTCCAGTCCCCCCGGCACGTGTTCGGGACCGAGTTCGGCCTCCAGCTCCGGGGTTCGAGGAATCACGGCGTCGACGGTCGCTCGAAACGTCATCTTCGTATGTAGATCGCGATCCCCCCGCTTGTAGTGGACCAAGTGACGAATTTTCTCGTAGAGATATCGACCCAGTCGTTCGACCAGTAGGTGTCGTGGCATGTCGTCACATCCCTTATGGATGATTATGATGATTGGCGGGGGCCGTCAAAACCTTATCTCCGACCGTAGATGGCGGATTGGTTTCGAAAGTGGCAATCGTCCCGATCGGAGTGCTTGACCATCGAAAACGAAGTTCACTGGTCACCGTGCATGCTCAGGGTGCATATTCACCCCCGTAGCCACCCGATCGCTTGGATATTGGTGTCCTGAGCAGTCGATACATACGGACCGTTGTACCTATCAACGGCCGGGCCATCGAGGAGTGGACGATTCACGATCCGAGACGACCGATCCGCTCCGCCAGGGCGGTGTTGAATGAAAACTGTCCGTATCCGAACACGCGTTCAACACCGTTCGAACTCCCATTCAGATTTATCGCTGGCCAAATTGGAGACGATCTTGGCTCCGTCCAGTCGCTCATTTCTCGGGGACGAGGTCCGGATGCCGGTGAAACCACGAGTTGGAGCTTGTGGACGCGACGCGGAACAGCGCTTCCGAGTCCGCTGTGAGTGGTCCGAACTCGAACTGGGTAGACCAGCGGAACCTAGCCCCGCTAGATTCCCACCTCGTCCACGACGAAGAACGTCCCGATCAAGCTGGGGTGTCCGGCCGGGACCGCACGGACCTGTCCCGTCTCGGGATCGCGATACGTGACGATCTGGCTGTTCTGCCGGGCGCCCGCGCTGCGGTTCGCCCCGCGATCGAACATCCAGATGTTCGCGAACACGTCGTCGCCGCCGAAGTTGAGGTCGAGTACGTGGTCCGCGTCGAGTCCCGCGAGATCCACACCGAGGAGGTCGAGCACGAAACGGAACTCGTCGGTCTTCGTTCCGCGCGTGTTCGGCAGCCGGAAGATGACGTCGCCCTCTTCCACCCCGTATCTCGACCGATCGACGCCGATCGAGACGGGGAGGCCCGGCCTGAGCGGATGGTCGATGGTGTGGCTCTCGGCAGTCACGTCCACCGTCACCGGCGTTCCGTCGTCGACCGGCAAATCGAGCGGCGGATAGAGGTTCCTGTCGTGAAGCGGTTTGTACCACGTGATCGGGATCGCCTCGTCCCTCGTCTCACCGGTGGGGACGTCACCGATGTCTCCGAGGAGGATATCCGTCTGGATCCATAGATCTTCCAGGATCGCGTTCAACTCGGCTCGCTTCGTTGCCAGCATCGCTCGCCGCGCCTCGGTGCCGATCCCGGGTGGATACGGACGGTTGCGGACCCGGTAGAACGCTTCGACGATCCGGATCGCTTCTGCCTTCGCCGCGGTCTTTGCCGGGTCGGAACCGACCTCGAGGCCGTGCACGAACTGCGAGTAGGACCTCGGCCTGCTCTCCATCATCAGCTCCGCGCGTTCTCCGTCGTCGATGAACAGTCGGTGAGCCGTGCGTTCCTGCGTTCTGAAGGACTCGCTGACGCCGACCAGTGCGTCGGGTTGCGCCCCGACGCCGGCGGCTGCGCCGGCTCCGTCCTCGGATCGGTCCCCACCGGCTCCGTCCGCTCGTGAATCCCCGCCGAATCCGAGCACAGCGAGCACGTCATCGGTCGCCGCCTCGGCCCTGTCGAGCAGCCACTCGATCGCCCGGTCGACGCGCTCTCTGACGCCCACGACGATCTCCTTGATCTTCTGCCCGATGTTCCCGAGGCCGAACTGCCGCGAGAGGAACCCGATGGCGACCGGGATCGCGTTCGCGAGACCCTGCTCGAGCGTCTGGGCGCCCGCCTGGAGCTGGCCCACCGCGACGGCCGCGATCGTCGAGACGTAGTCGTCGACGATCGCCAGGATGTCGCGGAGGTACTCGGCGGCCGATCGAATGGCGTTGAAGAACGCCTGGAAGCTGTTGATGACCGCCGTGACGCCCGTGGGATCGAGCAGCCCAGCCAGCCACCTGATCGCGCGGTTGATGACCCGTTCCACGACCCACTCCCGGGCCAACCCCAGCACCGCGTCCCAGAGTCCGCGGAGCTGGGAGGTGACGTACGCCCAGATG
>SKQO01000123.1 GCA_007118975.1 Halobacteriales archaeon
CCGTGTCGTCGGCGAAACCAATCCGCGACAGTTCCTTGGGGATGACGCATACCCAGTCGAAACAGCCCGTATCGAGATCGGGTTCCAACTCCGAACCGGCGAACCGTACGAATATTATTGGGTCAACTGGATCGAACCGGATCGATCAATGCTGGTCGGTTGGCATCAGGACGATACGCACAATGATCTTGGACCAGTCCACCTTCAAGTGAACGACGGCACAACAGCCGTTGACCATCAACAAGCACGGTTTATTGACTCGCACCCGCTCGACGTCGTCGAACAGCGATTCGATGAGCTACAGGATGCAGTCTCCGCCGTAGAGTGGGATGATGAACAACCGAATGGACTCAATCCGTCTGCTTCTATTATCGCGTAGTCTCAGGCATCGCAACGCTGAGTGGGCCTGGTAAGTCCCTATATCCTGCCAGGATGTCACACAGGTCTTGACCCATTCAAGGCGCGAATGTATCAAGTCTGCTTCAGTGGAAAAACGTTAGATCGGTCGGCACAGGCCGTTTGCTTACCAACCCGAAATTTCGGTAGTGTTTAATGTGAAACACCGATACTTTGGTTATGGATAGACGAGATTTCTATCTCGGGATAATTGCGTATGCAGTCGTCGCATGGGTGTACTCCCAAATAGCAGGAGTAGGAGATGACCCGATTTTCGTCGGCATCCCTTTGCTACTATTGTTAGTGTTCCTTCCAATCATCATATTGATTGATTTCGCTCAACACTGGTTTTGGCCATGGGTTCGAGAATTTTAACGAGATAATGAATGAGTTGGCGTGATTATCCAAAGGTGCAGACAACAGTTAGGGCTGAGTCTCTCAAGTGAACTGATTATTCAACTAAATGCCACGTTGATAGCGGGCCATCCAAGGCGCGGATGTTTCACTATGCCGTTCTTGGCCTAGGACCTCGTCCCCCGGTGAAAAAGAATAGCGTCATCATTCGCTCTCATGATGATTCTGAAAGTACTGTTCCGCGTATTCGCGCCAGTTCGTTAGTAAATCGCGGCGAGCTTGTTCGTAGGTGTAGTTTTGGCCGAGCCAATCCTTGGGTTGGTCGGGTTTATACAGGCGATCAAAATGTGGCTCGCCGTGAGTCGTATCGATCCGGGCGACTTCGACTTGGGACCCGTAGGGATCGTCCGGCTGAAAATGGATGCCCATTCCCCATTGGTCAGCATCAGTCGTGATTTCAAACGAGTCAAACTCGTCTGGATCGGGTTCGACAAAGACCGTCACAAAGAAATCTCGACCGCGATGTGGCGGGAGGTTTAGTGTGCGCAGCTTGTCCATTTCGTCAGTAGACAACCGGCTCGATCACGACGTGACGATGTTTCAACAGCGGCCGTTTGGCCTCGCCGTCCCCATCTCCTTCGTACTCGATCACGTCCAATTCGGCTAACCGTCGCAAGTCCTTGCTAACCGCACCCTTATCCCGGTCCAAAACCCGCGCCAGATGACTCACTGATTCGACGTCATCGCCTCGATGTTTGAGATATCCGATGAGTTCAAGCCGACTGTCGGTGAGGACGTCCCGCCCGTTCTCACGGCGCAGCACCAGCACGTCGGTGTACCCTCGTGCGTTGAGATCGCTTGCAAACTCCTCTTGCTGGAGCAGTCGTTCGGCGATCCGGCCGTCCGGCGGTTCGCCCGACTCAGATTCTGCCCTCGACATACCGTGTCCTATTAGATCAACGGTCATAGGTCTGTCGGTGGCCCCTCCTACAACCTCCGTTATCGAGATGTGGGCAAAAGTGCCCAAGCCAAAAATACAGGGTTTTGTACTACATCTGGATTCCACCCGCACCCCGACAAATTCATCGGTGCGTTATCCCTTGGACTACAAGCATCTCCGTTCCGCATTTCACGGTCCAATGTGTGCCGACCATTTTCAAACCCATCACTGGGCGGATAGCCATCGGGATGAACTAACGACAAGGCATACCCACGAAGATGCGTTGTCCGAGCGGGAATTTGAACTGCTCCTTGAAGCCTGTAAGCGGTTACCCGAACCGAAGAGCTATGAGGCACAGCTCATCTGTTTGTTAGCTGGCCGCCTGGGGCTTAGATCGGGAGAGATCACCCACCTCAAGAAAGAATGGCTCGATCAAGATCGGGATCTTATCAGGATACCCCAGTCTGAGTCGTGTGACTGTGGGTACTGTCGGGAGCAGGCGAAACAAGAAGCAGCGAACAATGAGGAACTCACGTTCAGGCAGGCGATGGCTGATCGTTGGCATCCGAAGACCGCAAACTCATCTCGCGTGATCTCGTTCGATGTTTCACTTCGAGTCGAGCTGTGTATCGACCGGTACGACGAATTCCCGAAATTACGGTCTACGATCAATCGGCGAGTATCCGAGGCAGCTGAAGCGGCCGGACTAACGGGTCGGGTCTATCCACATTGCCTACGAGCAACGGTGGCCAGCTTTCATGCGTATCAGGGAGTGCCACCCGTGCCATTACAGGCGATGATGGGTTGGAACGACCTTTCGACGGCACAGAAATACATCCGGATATCAGGTGCGGCGACTGCCAAAGCGATCAGGAACGTGCATCACTGAAAGGGGAATATTTTGAAGAGTTGACATTACCAACCTGCGACAGCAAAGGCGCGGATGTTTCAACAAATGGTGAAGTTCACAGTTTCAAATTGATCAGTCACGACCGGTGAGTCAGTGACCGAGTCACGGTATCAGTCCAATGCCCCGATATTGGTGGCTGCCTCTCATGCGATCTTGTCAACAGTGTCTTCCGGCAGTTGCCCTTTGATCTCCTGCATATCAGCATGCTTGATCGTGACGAGGACCCACGGATTCACGTAACTCTCACGGGGAAGTCCGCCGCTCCTGAAGTCTGTCTCAGCGAGTGGGATTGCAGCCGAGCGAGGTGTCGTCGTCACGGCCGCATAGACGGCCTCTTCGTCACGAAACGGCGGGTTCTCAGTACTCAAGCACACGAATGGACGATGGTCGTGAGGGCCCAGGAGATCCGGTCCTTTAACGACAGATCCTCGGGCGTATGGCTGGTCGGTCATTCGTCAGGTTCGCCATAGTAATCGTCCGTCGTTGACGAGGAACTTGCAGCCTGCTGAGCCGCGTACGAAGCCAGCCGTTCGTCCTCCGCAATTGCCCAGTACCGTCCCCGATGACGCACCAGCCCACGCTCTTCCAACCGTGACAGGACGACACCGACGCTCCCTCGGGGAATATCCGTCGCTTCGTGAATCTCTGTCTGGGTGAACGCCTGCTCACTGTTGGCCGCCAAAAAGGTGAGAATCGTATGGGGCTGTGTCCCCTGCTCGAAATCAAGGACATCTTCGGGGTCCTGCTCGAATTGATCAATGTTGATGGGCATGTGTAATATGATGTTGTAAAATGTAATAAAGCGTTCGGCAAACGACTCTCCCGATGACGATGATTACCGGCGATCCAAGCGAAACGGAGTGCAACAGATCTGAGCCCGTGCGACAGCCAAGGGCTGAGAGCACAGTAAAAAGGTAATTTCCACATTCGAATTTGGGGACAAAAGCCTCTACCGCCAAATATCGGAGGATGAATTCACGGGTTAACCCCTTCTTACGGTGCCCTCAAGGGCTATCTGTATCATATCCGGATTTATAGAAATAGGATATGATACGCAGATAGGTTACTTTCCAGGGTATCTCACGGATTGATCCGTCTTTATGACTCAATGTCTCGTCACGAATTTGCTGATGCATTCATCCCGCCGCACACACCATGTCATGAAAATAACCGATGATATCTGACGTTTTCAAAGACGAACATTCGTTGTGGCTAGCCGGAACTAACTCTTCAAATATAAATCACTGAAATTACAAGAGCCACCTATGGTATTCGCGGTCTCCACCCCCGTCCCGACGTGTGGCAGTCGCATCTGCCACGATTCCACGCTCACCTGCCACTCATCGACCAATAGGTGGAGACTCCCGATTCCGCCGAGGTAATTCTAGATGGCGCTGGGAGAAGGCACCGACCAACTGCCACCAACAATTCCCATCTCAATGGCCACGCACGAGCGGGCTCATGTGCCCCTGGGGAGGATAGCAAGCCCCCCATCGTGGCCGTCTCCCTCGACTCTCGTATCCGCCGCAAACACCATCCGGGGACTCTCTCCCTGCCAGGACCCCAAGAGCTTGAGCCCCGCAGGTGCACAGGTTTATCCTATTCGCGGTCCCGCACGGAACAATGTCGCCGAAGATCACCGCACTCGAGACCATTACGTACGAGTACGAACTCGCGAACGCCACCTTCGACGAACACGGTTTCAATGTGGTCTATCATCCTGAAGAAACATTGGCCAGCGAGGCGTCCATTCTCCGGATCCACACGGCAGACGGCACTGTCGGCGAGACCAGTGGTGCTGTGGGACGGGCGACTGCAACGTATCTCCTCGGGAAGGATCCCCTTGACCGCGAACGCCACTGGAGCGAGATCCGCCGTGCCCACCGGCAGTCACGAACCGGCGATATTGGTTCCGTTGACGTTGCCCTGTGGGACCTCGCCGGGAAATATGCCGACCTCTCCGTGGCAGATCTGCTGGGTCGGTACCGGAAGAATCTCCCGTGTTACGCATCCACGCCACACGGCGACGAAAACGGCGGGTTGGATTCGCCGGAAGCGTATGCCGATTTTGCGGAATCGTGTCGTGGGCTGGGCTATCCCGCCTTCAAGATTCACGGCTGGGGTGGGTCCGACGAATCCCGGGACCTCCAACGGGAGATAGACACCGTCCACGCGGTCGGCGATCGAGTCGGCACGGATATGGATCTGATGCTCGATCCCGCCTGCGAGTACGAAACCTTCCTCGATGCCCTGAAAGTCGGCCGAGCTTGCGACGAGCAGACCTTCACCTGGTATGAAGATCCGTACCGGGACAACGGGACGTCCCAGCACGCGCACCGGCAGCTTCGCGAACGACTCGACACGCCGCTTTTGATGACAGAACACGTCCAGGGACTCGAGCCTCACACCGACGTAATCGCGAACGAGGCGACAGATTTCGTTAGGGGTGATCTCTATCACGGTATCACGGGGTTGATGAAAGTCGCACGCGTCGCCGAGGGATTCGGGCTCGACGTCGAACTCCACGGTCCCGGTCCCGCCATGCGTCAGTGTATGGCGGCGGTCAGGAACACAAACTACTACGAAATGGGCCTCGTTCATCCGGATTGGTCCCACCACCACGGCCCGACCCCATATAAATCGTACCGAGATGGCCTGCACGCGGTCGACGGAAACGGTTGTGTATCGGTCCCCAGGGGGCCTGGACTCGGTGTGTCGTTCGATTGGGAGTATGTCGAGGCCAGGGAAACTGACCGCCAGACATTCGAGCACTAGTGTTGCTCGCGTGACGGATTTTGGGCAGGATACGAACGGTCAAATGAACCGCCCGCCAACCGCCGAACTCAGTGACGCCATGACCGACCCAGACGGGAACGGAGACGACCAGCCCAGGCTCACACGACGCCGCCTTCTGGCGATCGGTGGCGCCGCCGGCGCCGCTGGCGGTGTGTGGTGGGTGTTTCGCCCGGCACCTGTTACCGACCGGCCGGGGTGGCACGAGCGGGCAAACCTCCCGACGGCTCGTGGCGAAATGAAGGGAGCGACCCTTGACAGCAACCTGTATGTCCCGGGAGGAATGTCCGGGATCGGAACCTCGACGGACGAAGTGAGCGTGTATGCGCCGTCGACGAACGAGTGGGAACCGGCGGCGCCGTTACCCGTCCCTCTCAATCATCACGCCAGCGCCGTCGTAAACGGGCGGCTGTACGTACTCGGCGGAAACGAATCGTTCAGTGATCCACCGGAACGTCACGCCTACGCGTACGAGCCCGACACGGACACATGGGGGGCGAGATCGCCCTTGCCCGACGGTCGCTGGGCTCACGAGGCCGTCTCGATCGGGGATCTCATCTTCGTCGTGGGTGGCGTACCGGAAACCGACGACCCGCTCGATACGCTCGTATACGACACGACAACTGACAGCTGGGAACGACGAGCGCCGATTCCCACCCCTCGTGAACACCTCGCGGCCGCGACCGTGAACGACGACATTATTGTCATCGGTGGACGGTGGGACGGGGAGAACAGCGACGCCTGTCAAGTGTACGATCCCGACGACGATGAGTGGCGAATGGGTGCACCGTTGCCGACCGCCAGAAGTGGGTTCGGGGCTGCCGTGCTTGATGGTAGGGTGCATGTCATCGGCGGTGAGGATCCGTCGGTATTGGACGGATGGACCACGGCGGCCCACGAAATCTACGATGTCGGGGAAGATGTGTGGAGTGCCGCCGCCGAACTGCCACTGCCGGTTCACGGAAACGTCGTCGGCCAGCTGGATGATAGGATCTACGTCGCCGGGGGCGCCTGGCGGCAGGGCGCCTTCTCGGTGACGTCGTGGAGCGAGCACCTATTCGCGTTTGATCCGGCAGTGTGAGCCTATCGGCGGCCGGTCGGATCCGAGCTTTGATGACACTCCCGACAGAACTTCCGAGCGATGGCAGAGGACGGGTACTGGCAGTTTTGTGACATTCTCGAACGGCAAGTTGTCAGCGGTCCCCGCATCACGGCACCGCCACATGTCGAACGGGTCGTCCTCGAACAACACACCGAAACCGGGGCGTACCGACTCCGATCCCTCGACGAGGTCATGGATGACGTCGACCTGGAATGAGCAAGCTCATCCGGCGCGTCCGGGGTTGGCGCGTTCGTAATCACAAGACATTATCCAGCGAGTGGTAGATGCTGTGTATGGCGTTGCGAGCCCGAGAGATGCCCACGGTCGGTCTCGTGACAGTCGGGCACTTCTTCTCGCATTTTTACTTTCTCGTCCTCCCTCCACTGTTTCCGTTGCTCCGGAATGAATTCGGGTTGAGCAACGCGGAACTCGGGCTGCTCATCTCCGTGATGTCAGTGGGCATGTTGTTGCAGGTGCCGATCGGTGCCCTCGTCGATCGAATCGGGGCGAAGTGGATCCTCGTGATCGGGATGGCGCTCACTTCCTTGGGAATCCTGCTAATCGGCGTTGCAACCTCATACCTGCTGATGGTTGCGTTCGCGACCCTATCGGGAGTTGGGCAGTCGGCGTTCCATCCGGCGGATTACCCCCTTCTCGAGGCAGTGAGTGACGAGGACCGACTGGGACGGAATTTCGGCGTCCACACATTCGGTGGGTACGCGGGCTCGACGATCGCCCCATTGCTGGTCGGTGGGATCGGATTCACTGCAGGATGGCGGCCGGCACTGATTACCGTTGGCGCCACAGGAGTGATCTTTGCAGTCGTGCTGGCTGTTGCGCTCGCCCCGGCGTATCTGCAACAGGTCAATGACGCCACGTCGAAACCCTCGCGCGACGTGAGGGCCTCCCGTCGATCACCGTTTGGGCTCGCCATCCTGGTCATGGCCGCGTTTTTTGTGGTGATTACCATGGCCGAAATGGGGGTTCAGACGTTCACACCGCTGCTGGCACTCGACGGGTTCCAGTTCTCGGAAACGATCGGGAACATGGCCTTGTCCGCGTTCTTCGGGTTGACGGCGGTCGGTGTCCTCGTCGGGGGGCTCCTCGCGGACCGCTTCGAACCGCGTTACATCATTCTTGGGGCAACGACGCTCGCCGGGACGACCGTGCTTGTCGTGGTCGCCGGAGTCGTTTCCATGGACCCGGCGGTGTTCGTACTGGCGTTCGCGATTACCGGGACTGGGTTCGGCCTCGTGTTTGCCTCGCGGGACCGGCTCGTGAGTTCCTACACCGCGGCTGGTTCAACGGGGACGAGCTTCGGCTTCGTCTTCACCGCCAGCTCGGTGGGTGCCCTCGCGAGCCCGCTGTTTCTCGGGATTGTGATCGATTTTGTCTCGACGGGCGTCGCATTCACGTTCGTCGGCGTGTTTTTCCTCCTGTCCGGCTTCATCGTGCTCCTGGTCGGAGGTGCGCCACCAATCGCTCGACTCCGTTCCCGGTTTCGAACCGGGTGATCACACGATGACGGACCGGCACAAACCATGCCGCGGGTTCGAACATTTCGAAAGACGCGCCATCCCACTGCAGGACGAAGAATAGCGCTTGCTTCGGTGGCTGTGTCACCGATTCACGCCTTGGCAGGGAGCGATCCGGTATCGGGCCTGTTCTTCACCATCAAGGCCGTCCCCGCCACGAGCAGTACCCCAAACACACCCATCAAGAACACGATGACGCCCCAGAAGAGACCGGTCGGGTAGTACACCGCCCCGACCATGAGCCCAAGACCGAGGACACCCAGGCCCGCAAATCCGAGCACGATGGCCACCTTCCAGGCGAACAACCACAGTCGTTTTACGACGTGCATTCCTTCGAATAGTCACTCGGGTCCACGTACCTAATTGTTGTTATCCGTGAACAGTACGCACGCACCATCTCACCATCCAGCCACTCAAAGCGAGCAATGACGCGCGATTGTATCCTCCGTTGCAGGTGCGACGAATGCGAGAGGACCGCCGCCTTCTGGACGTGGAACGAGGGGCGGGGTGAATGGATGCCGATCTGTGACCGACATCTGGTCGGTATACATCCCTCGCTCGAGCGCATGGTATGGCTCGAAAGCGGCTTTGCGAAGCCGATCGAGGTATCGATCCCCACCGAACCGCCGCCGAGACCAACGACCCCGAGATCACGGATGTTCTACGACGCGGTGATCGAAGCGATGGGGTGGCAGGGCCGTGGGGCCGACCCGTAACCGTCGGTAGTCGCGCATGATCGACTGTCGCTCCGGATGTTCGGTGGTGCCGGGCCCTCCCACGCCCGACTGGCGGTTACGTCGGTTGCCGAAGCAAGGGAATCGTCGCAGAAACGGCGAGGAGAATGCCGATCACTGCCAGGATCATGCCGAGTGCCTCGATGCCCAGATCGACGAGATGTGCCAGAATAAACAGGCCGAGGCCGCCAACGAACAACAACCGCTCACGCCCGTCGATCGCGCCGAGAATCGACACCAAGACGACCACCAGCAACACCAGCGAGCCCCAGATGAATATCTCCGTGGGCATGTCACCACAGCCCCGAGAGCCACGATCGCAACCGCCGCAGCGGATCGTAGTACTCGTCGACGACGCGTTCCTTCTGCGGGATGATCGCGTTGTCCGTGATCTCGATATCCTCGGGGCACACGTCCGAACAACACCGGGTGATATTACAGAAGCCGACCCCGGCGTCGTCTTTCATCCACTCGGTCCGATCGGCTGTGTCCTCCGGATGGAAATGCAGGCCGGCCGACCGCACCAGATACCGGGGGCCGGCGTACGATTCTTTCTTGTCATGTTCGCGCAAAACGTGACAGACATCCTGGCAGAGAAAACACTCGATACACTTGCGGAATTCACGGGCTCGTTCGACATCCTCCTGGTAGAACTCGAAGTCCGCGTCCTCGGCCGGTGAGAACGGCTCGATGGTCTCGTTGACCTCGTAATTCCAGGAAACGTCCGGGACCAGATCTTTCACGACTGGGAACGTTGCCATCGGCGTCACCGTGATCGGGGTCTCCGGGTCGTACTCCGACAGCCGTTTCATACACGCCAGGCTGGGCATTCCATCGATCTCGACGCTGCAGGACCCGCAGCGACCCGACTTGCAGTTCCAGCGGACGGCGAGCTCCGGCTCCTCGTTCGCTTGGATCCAGTGGATCGCATCGAGCACGACCATCCCTTCCTCGACTGGGACGTCGTACTCGACGAGTTCGCCTACGTCATCGTCCCCGCGATAGATCTCGAGGGTCATGGTTGTCGCGGAGACGGCATCCTCAGCCGTCGCTTGGCTTTCCTCAACGCCCGTTGCCGCCGGTTCGTCCGTCGTTTGTGTGGTTTCTGTACTCATGGGCTGCTCACCACTGAGTGATGATTTTTAGATATCGGAGGTGAGACGAACTGGCCGATCATTCTGCCTCCGCCTCCAGCCCCGCGTCGGCTGCAAGCATTTCCTGGAGCTCATCACGGGGCTCGGGAACCGCATCACGGTCCAGGTGAATCTCCCCGTCACGCATCGAGACGGTGAGTTCGATGTTTCCCCAGTCCTCGTCGGGATCCGGGAAGTCGACCCGGCTGTGGGCCCCGCGGCTCTCCTCTCGCGCCCGGGCAGCATGGGCAACAGCCAGTCCAGCCAGGATCATGTTTTCGACGGCAAAGCACTTCTCCCAGCCCGGATTGTAGGTTCGGGCTCCGGTTGCCCGAACGTTCTCGACGCGATCCTGGAGCGATTCGAGCCGCTCGATCCCGGTCGACAGCCGATCCTCATCGCGCATAATTCCAACATACTCCTCCATTACCGCCTGTAATTCGGCGTGAAGGTCGAACGGATCCACCCCACGATCGGGATCGGTATCGAAGGGTGCTTCGAGCCCGGCGAGATAGCGTTCTACCTGAGAATCGTCTACCTGGGGTGTCTCTGCCCCGGTGACTGCCTCGCCGGCGGCAACGCCTGCCCGGTTCCCGAAGACCAGGAGGTCAGATAACGAGTTTCCGCCGAGCCGGTTGGCCCCGTGGAGACCTCCCGCAACCTCCCCGGAGGCGTACAGCCCCGGAACCGACGTCTCCTGGGTCTCCGGGTCCACCCTGATGCCGCCCATCATGTAATGACACGTCGGGGCGACCTGCATCGGTTCCTCGGTGATGTCGATTTCGGCGAGCTCGCGAAACTGGTGGACCATCGCAGGAAGTTTCTGCATGATGTAGTCCGCCGATCGTTGATTGGCGATGTCGAGATATGCACCGCCATGCTCGCTCCCGCGTCCCTCGGCGACCTCATTCAGAATTGCCCGGGCGACCACGTCGCGTGTCAGTAGTTCCGGTGGCGGCCGGGCGTCTTCGTCGCCCGCGACCCACCGATCGGCTTCTGCCTCGTCTGCCGCAACCGATCCCTCGTATTCCGTCGGGACGTAGTCGAACATGAACCGTTCGCCGTCTGCATTCAGTAGGATTCCCCCTTCCCCACGAACGCCCTCGGTGACCAGCGTCCCCTGGACGCTTTTCGGCCACACCATGCCGGTGGGATGGAACTGGACGAACGCCATGTCGATGAGTTCGGCCCCGTTCCGCAAGGCCATGGCATGGCCATCGGCCGTGTATTCCCACGAATTCGAGGAAATGCGGTACATCTTTCCGAGCCCACCGCTCGCGAGGATGACTGCAGGTGCGCGAAACAGGATGGGTGCTCCGTCCTGCCGCCAGAAGCCGCATGCACCTGCGACAGCGTCATCTGTTTGCAGCAGATTAGTGACGTAACACTCCTGATAGACGTCGATTCCCTCGGCTACCGCCTTGTCCTGGAGCGTTCGGATGAGCTCGAGGCCGGTTCGGTCCCCTACGTGGGCCAGTCGGTCGTGCCGGTGCCCCCCGAACGGTCGCTGGTGGATGTCTCCGTCCTCGGTTCGGTCGAAGATGGCCCCCCACTCCTGGAGCGTCCGTACCCGCTCGGGCGACTCTTTTGCGTGAATCTCCGCCATCGTCGGGTCGTTCAACCCCCATCCTCCTTTCATGGTGTCGAGGAAGTGGGCTTGCCAATCGTCGGCCGGTTCGACGTTGCCCAGAGAGGCCGCAATGCCCCCCTCGGCCATGACAGTGTGAGCCTTTCCGAGCAATGATTTGCAGACGACGGCGACGTCTGCTCCTTGTTCGGCGGCAGAAATCGCTGCTGACAGCCCTGCACCGCCGGCCCCGATCACCAGTACGTCCGTCTCGTGTGTTTCGATATCCTGGGTCATCGTCGATCAGAACGCAATCACCGCGTAATCCGGCCAGACACCGATCGAGACCATCCAGACGTAAAAGTCAGCGAATGCCACCATGAACAGGCTAAACCAGGCCCAGATGGCGTGATTGACGTTGAGTTTGCTCACCCCCTTCCAGAGCGAGTATCGTTTCGTAATTGCACCACCGTCTTCGTCATTGTGGGGATTTGCGGGGCACGAAAAACAGCGCTTCTTGCCGCCGATGAGGTAGCGAAGGCTGTGACAGCCGAACGTGTACCCGGCCAACAGAAACACGTTCAGCATGAGGACGAGGGTCCCGACCCGTATTTGAACGTCACCATGCCAGAACGGTGCACCGCTGGGGACGTTCCAGAACATCGCTCGGAGCGCTTCGAAGCTGAGCATGGCGATAAACAGGATTCCTAGATACAGGAAGTACCGATGGACGTTCTGGAACAGCAATAGCCCCGTTTCGCCCTTGTAATCGTCCCGCGGTTCGCTCACCGCGCAGGCCGTCGGATCCTGAAGAAAGGCCCGATAGTACGCTTTTCGGTAGTAATAACAGGTAACACGAAGCCCGAGCGGGGCCCACAAGATCAGGATCGCCGGCGACCGGAGGAGCTGCGGCCACCACTCCGGAAATTGGCCGAACACGACATGATGGGCAGCTTGATCGGCGAACAGGAGCGGCGAATAAAACGGCGAAAGGAGTGATTCGTGGTAGATACCCGCCATTTCCTCCGGAACAAACACCGGATAAATGGTCCGAAACAGGCCGTAGAGCACGAACAGCGACAACCCGACGAGCACAACCATTGGATGGGTCCACCAGTTGTCTGTCCGTTGGGTACCGCCGAACCCCGATGACTCGACCAGGTCCTCCCTCGCTTCCATGACTCGCCGGATGATCCCGAGGTGTTCACTTATGTCTATCGTTAGCGTACGGCAATTGACGCAGAATCACTCCCAACAAATGGCAGAAATGTGGTATATGGCAACACCTTTCACGGTTGGACGTTAATTATTATAACCAATGGACGCGGCTCGCGTTCGGATGTCGCTACGGACAGCCGCCGGGGAGCTGGAGAGCGCCCTCGAGGGATCGGTAGGGGAGGAGACCGAGGCGTACGTCACAGGCGTCCTCGAAACGTGCGAACATTTCTGTGAGGGGGTTCCTTCCTCGCCCGAGAGTCATACGTTACCGCAACCCGGGGCGCTTCGGACCATCGAACTCCGCCTGGCCGACCTCGCGGATCTCGAAGGAGGTACGAGCGCCGATCATCTACACGAAGCGATCGACCACCTCGCGGAAGCTCGCGATATCCTCGCGAATGGATTAACCGACGGGCGCCGACTACAACCGTAGAAGAGCCCCGTCGCGGCCGAATAACCCGTCGAATGGGCCGTTCCGAGTGCCGATCGTTCGAGGATTCGGACCGATTCGTCCCGGATCGATCTCGGTTCGCGGCCGACCGATCCTTGAACTTCTCCCGAAAAGGGTGAGAACGTCGACGTAATCTCCCGGGAAAGCTACTGACGCCCGATCTCACAGTCCCGGACAGTTTTGCCTGAATACAGTGATTCGAGTCGGGAACAACTGAAGCCCTACGCCTGGCGAATTCCACGTTGCCCACTCACCAACACTGATTACCCGGGCTGCATAGATCGTGGCCATGGAGTATACGACCCTTGGCAATACCGGGATGTCAGTGAGCCGCATCTGCGTGGGGTGCGGGCGCTTCGGCCGAAACGACCCGACCAAACTCGACGACGATGCAGCCGCGGCGTTTGTCGATCGGGCGATCGAGTTGGGCATCAATTTCTTCGATACGGCCAACATCTACTCGTCGGGAGAAAGCGAGGAGATCCTCGGATCGGCGCTCGCAAAGCACGACCGCGATTGGTCAGTTGTCGCCACGAAGGTGCGCTGGGAGATGGACGAAACCAACCCGAACGCGATCGGGCTCTCCCGAAAGGCGATCGAACAGGAGCTCCAGAACAGCCTGGAGCGGCTGGACATGGACACGATCGACCTCTATCAAATTCATCGATGGGATTACGACGCCCCGATCGAGGAGACGCTCCGGACCCTCGATGACACGATCCGCCGGGGGCAGGTGCGGTATCTGGGTGCCTCCTCGATGTGGGCGTACCAGTTCGCCGAGGCCCTTCATACGAGCGAACGGCTCGGCCTTGATCGATTCGTTTCGATGCAGAATCACTACAACCTGGCGTACCGGGAAGAAGAGCGGGAGATGCTCCGGATCTGTGAGGATCGGGGGATCGGCGTGATTCCCTGGAGCCCCCTGGCACGCGGCTTTCTCGCTCGACCGCTCACCGAACTCGAATCGACCGAGCGTGGCCGTCAACTCGCCCAATCGGACCGGTTGCAGGCCTATCGTGCCAACGGGGGCGAGGAGATCAATGCACGATTGGAGGAGATCGCGGCGAACGAGCAGGCCTCGATGGCCCAGATCGCGATCGCCTGGCAGCTACACCAGGACGTGATCGATGCGCCGATCGTTGGGATGCGATCGATCGAGCAGCTCGAGGACGCCGTGGCTGCGCTCGATATTTCACTGAGCGAGTCCGACCTCGCATATCTCGAGGAACCTTACGAGGTGAAACCCGTTTCGGGTCACAACTGACCGAAGCACAGGTAACAGCACTTCGAAACCCGGGGAATGGCACGCGATCGATGGGGTCCATTGAGACGTGTCAGAACAGCTTTCCCACACAAGGGCCATGCTTCGCTCGATGGTACAGCGGGACCCACCGACAGCTGCTCGTATTTCCGAGCGCGTCCGGGGCATCAAACCGCAACGGATTCGGGTGATGTTCGATCTCGCAGCCCAGCAGGACGGGGATCTCGTCCACCTCGAGCTCGGCGAACCCGATTTCGATACCCCCGAGCACATTGTCGATGCGGCGGCACACGCGGCACGAACCGGCCACACCAAGTATACCGCGAATGCCGGCATTCGACCGCTCCGGGAGGCGATCACCGAGACGGTCGACCCGTCTCTCGATCCCGATCGGGAAGTTATTGTCACCAGTGGCGGCGTCGAAGCATTACATCTCGCGATTCATACAGTCGCCAACCCGGGCGAGGAAATCGTGATCCCCACCCCTGCCTGGCCGAATCCGATCTCACAGGCCCGGCTGGCCGGCGCTAATCCAGTGGAGGTAGCGATGCCAGCGAGCGACGGGTTCGCCCCCGACCCCGATCCGATCGTTGACGCGATCGGTCCTGACACCGCTGCCGTCGTGGTAACCTCGCCCTCGAATCCGACCGGTCAGTTGTTCCCGGAACCAGCCCTGGAGGCAGTCCTGGATGCCGCGGTGGCAAACCGGGCATACGTGATCGCCGACGAGGTATACCGCCAGCTGACTTACGTAGACCCGCCCCAGCGTGCGGCAGCGCTTGTAGACAACCCGTCCTGGGTGGTCTCGTTGAATTCGTGTTCGAAGACCTACGCGATGACGGGCTGGCGGGTGGGATGGTTGACCGGGCCAGCCGACGTGGTCGGCGAGATGACAAAAATTCACGAGAGCACGACCTCCTGTGTCAACACGCCGGCACAGCACGGCGCGATCGCTGCACTGACAGGACCCACGGAACCGGTCGACGAAATGAAAGACGCCTTCCATGCCCGACGCGATTTCGTCGTCGATCGGCTGCAGTCGGTACCGCACGTCGAGGCGGCAGTCCCCGAGGGTGCCTTTTATGCCTTCGTCGATGTGTCCGCGCTGCCGGGCACCAGCATGGACATCGCCAAACAGCTTTTGCGAGAATACGAGGTCGTCACCGCCCCGGGGGACGCCTTCGGTGCTGCGGGGGAGGATCACGTTCGCCTGAGTTTTGCGAACGAACGCGAGCGACTTGCCCTTGGTCTGGACCGATTCGAACGGATGATACAGGACTCGCTCGTGACCTAGTCGGCCGTTGCGAGGGCCCGGACGTTCGCCGGGACGGTACCGACTTCTTCGTATGATGCGCCCGTGTCTCGAAGTACGCGCCCTGGCCGCGACGGCGCCTCCCCGGCTCCGTGCCAGCTCGTTCCGGCAAGAAGGGTATCATTGTACGAACACCAGGCGACCATCAAGTCAGGGGGTTCCCGGTCGCGCTCGCGTTCGACGATCGTGCGTCCGAGGTTAGGTGATTCGAAACATCTGGCGTCAACTCCCTCGGCTCGCCAGGTTGGCGGCGAGTTCCTGGCTCCCTCGAAACAGAGGCGTCCTGCCTGGAGATGGAAATTCAGTACGTAGGCGAAGTCGTTCGTGCGATCGAGTCGTCGCCACGACCTGCCGCAATCGGTTGTACGATGGAGCCCACCCAGGGCGAGCGCGTGCCCCTGATCGAGGTGTTCGAGCGTGAGGTCGAAATAACCGGCTGCCAGCACGTACGCCTCCGGACTGAGTGCCACGACCCGGTGTACATCGTCCGGGCCTTCTCGCCGACGATCGACCCACGTTTCGTCCCCGTCAGTACTCACATGTAGGCCGCCCACTTCGACGCCAGCGACAATGTGCGCTGAATGGCCAGGTGGGGACGAGAGGCTCCGCAACCGGGCGCGATTCCTGTCACCGGGTGATTCCCACCGACCGATCGACGGAAGGTCACGAAAGCCTTCGAGTTCGACCCACCGATTACCGTCATCGATGGACCGGTACAACCGGGGCCCGTCCGTGCCGGCAAATAGCGCCCCGTCGTCGGTCCCGAGTACCGACCAGACCGAAGCGTTCCCGGGCACTGCCAGATCTGTCCAGGCATGGCCACCGTCGGTCGATCGAAACAATCCCTCGTCGGTCGCGGCGAACACGCCCCTCGTACCACGGAATGTCTGGAGCCGACGAACTGAGACTGATTCGAGTGTGTGTTCGAGGGGTCCGTTCTCGAACGGGATTGAGGATATTCGGTAAATGCCATCGCTGGTGCCGAGTAACACTGCCATACGCATCAGGGGGTGTGCTCCCCCAAAAACTAACAGGGGTCGTTACGTTCCCAGCGAAACCTTGTGCTTGCCGAAGCGGATGTTCATTACCTCCCTCGGCAGTCGGGTGTTTTCGTCCCACCGAGACCTGGGGTGCTGACCCGGTCCATTTGAAACCCCGGCATCTTCGAGTATTTCAACGTCGGGTCGACTACCCGGCGCTCGTTCCACTGGCGGCTTTGATCTGTGCGAGTGTGCGGTCGATCGTAATCTGCCCGTGCTAGTTCTGCTGTGTCACCCAGTTTGCGCCCGGGTGCGTGAACGCTTCAGGGGTCCGCATCGAAGGGAGAGGATTGCCGTCTATTCTATTGGATCGGTACGAAACTGGGACAGCTCGGTGGGATCTTCGGTGCCGAGGATCGTGATGGTTCCTTCCCGGGGAGATGACGAGCCGACGGCACGCGTGCATCGCGGCATGATATGCTGAGTGAGCCCTCCGATGGTGGCGCTAGCCGGGAAGTGGAGGTGGCCCGAACAGACCATGCTCACCGATCCATAGAGCACCTCCTCGTAGAGGTCAGGGGCACCGCGCTGAACGTATTTGTTCAAATCCCGATTCGAATCGACCGCATGGATCGCCTCCACGACGGGTGGAACATCGATCGGCACGTGGGTACAGAGCACGCACGTCCGATCCGTATCCAGGGCATCACGCAACCACCTGGTCGAGCCGGAGGGGAGGGAACTATCCGCGCTATCGAGGAGGATACATCGGAGACCGTCGAAGTCCAACGTCCGGTTATCGAGGTTCACACCGGCTTCGGTCCATTTCGGCTTCATTCCGGCACGGTCGACGGTGAGCGAAATCCCGTCGTCGTTCGCTCTCACGCGTTGGACGTCGTGATTGCCAGGGGTAAGCGCCCAGGGCATGTCGAGATCTTCGAGCAAGTCCAGGGCAAAGCGTACGTTTTCCGGAGAGTAGTAATCGATCAGGTCTCCGAGGATGATCACCTGGTCGACCGCGCGCTCGTTCAAGGCCTCAACCACAGCCACAAAACTCGGCCACCCCTCCACAAACTGGCGACGTTCGTCGCGTCGTCCCTCGTTGGGGTCATCCGGCGAGATCAGATGAGGGTCGGCGAGTAGTCCGATTCGCATGGTTGTCCCGCCCGGTGATCGGCGGTCACCTTGAATTGCGGCGATTCATTGCTGTGGCAACCAGCATCCGGTCTGTCGAACGTGTTGTTCTATTGTCCCGTCTTCGAACACCGCGGTGAATTCGGTAGCATGGACGATGCCGAACTGTTCGTCTTCCGAGACGGCCAGCGGGACTGGCGTTCGGTCGCCCGCGAACTGTGGGATCGTCCGTCGGGTGTTGCCCTACGTGGCATTGTCCCGAGTGATCACTGCATTAGCTCCCTGGGGTGTGTCGCTGAATCAGCCCGAAGGAGATCACAACACGACGAAACGCCGACGCGTCCCACCGTGCACAACCAACCCAATCGGTCCTCCACGATGGAGCAATGCAGGACGGTAGGGGAGCGTGCGGCTGATAGGCACACGACCCTGTCGGCTACTCGAACCCGCGGGTTACGTAATCACCGTCGATCAGATCAGTCGTTACCCAGGAGACGGCGGTGTTCGACCATCATGCATCGATCTTGGACGACATCAAGTCCGGCTTCCTCCGCGCGTGCGACGGCCTCGTCGTCGGTGATTCCGAGTTGCAACCAGATGATATCAACGTCCTCCCGACGGCTGGCTGCCTCCACGATCCCGGCCACTTCCTCACTCGGTCGAAACACTTGGACAATGTCGATTGGCTCGGTCACGTCCTCAAGCGAATCGAACGCCTGTTCACCGAGAACGGTTTCGGCGTTCGGATTCACCGGCACGATCCGGTAACCGGCCGCCTGCAGGTATTTTGGGATGCGATGTGCATCTTTCGAAGGCGTTGTCGAGCATCCGACCACGGCGAGCGTATCTAGGCCGAGGATCTCGCGGAGTTGGGCGTCCGTCTCAACGGACATGATCGGTCGTCACTACGTGCGATTATCGGAAGAGGGCACCGGTCGTGTATCCTCCACGGTCCCACGAGCGATCGTTTCGTCGTCCTGATCTCCCAGACGCTATTGTGGTCGGGAACCAATGGAGCGGGTCGAATCGGTCTCACCGATACGTGTCTGAAGAACCGGTCGTTGGGACATCGTTACCCGATGTGGTGGAATTCCAGAATCGAACGCAGGAATTCCCCGATTTCAATCACCGAGCGCTCCTCGTCATCAATCGCTCCGGTCTTCTGTCTTCGGATGGGTGTGCCCGTTTTCTGGTGCACCCAGCAAGCGAGCGTGTTCTGTCGATGTCTCGGGACCGGAACCACGGATGTCTAATTCCTGTGATGGATCTTCTTCGTCCCTCGACTGTACTACGTCATCCATGGGGAATTCTTCCACACGCCCTTCCGGTTGTTGTTCGATACTGGTGATCTGCGGACGAGTTGGGATACGATCCGAGGGTAACTGGTCGGACACGCCGAGCAGTCCGAGGACGAATTTGCGGTTGCCGTGCTTTTCGAGGGTCCCCACTACCTGCAGTGACCTTCCCGCGATCATCGCCTCCTCTGGCGCAGATTCTGCTTCGAATCCGATTTTCTTCGGATTCGTAATGGCAAGTTCATCCTCGAAGCGCACTCGTAGCTTCGTTCCCGCTGAAGAGCCCAACCGATACGTGATGAGGAGTCCGTCTTCCCAATCGTTGACGGTTTTTTGCAGAAGGACTGGTCCCTTCTTCACGATCGCCGTGGTTATGGTACCATCACTCCCCTCGGAATCGTCAGATGTCGCCATGTGTTACTCCGTCACCTCGCCGGTCGATCGCGTACGCTATCGTTCCGTGTCGTCGTGGCGTTGCGGCGTCTCCCCGTGATTGTTGACAACTTGCGCGGTCACGCCGGGACGTAGACATGATCGTGAAACTGACGACCGTATGAATTAATTACTACCTGACTAATCTACGGTGGCGTATTGGTAGGCACTGATTGCCGACCGACTTGGGACCGGGCAGCTGCGTAATTCACGTTCCAAAATCGAACGAGGTCGACCTTGATCCGATCTCAAATGGATTACCGGGCGCCAGCCAAAGTAGTCTCCACGGGTTATCACCACGTCGGTGCTGGCGGTACGAACCCGTTCTGCCCCCTCGCTCTCGCCGGTGGGTCCCGTTACGCCGAAATCACTGCATTGATCGCGCCCCGGTGGATGGACAGATTGCAACGAGCGGCATTCCGTTCACCAACACGTCCGCACCGCATTGATCTCGAATAACACGGGCGGCATGAATGAGCTGGTTGATAGCATTCGATCCCAACCGTATCGTCTGTCATATCGTTTCGCTCGTGACGGCAAGGTTCGACCGATCGAGCTTGATTTCAATACCCCGAATTGGTCTGACTCATCCAGCTAGGTGACCTCGACTCGAGCAATCAAGTGGGTATTTTTCTCGGTCTCCCTCGACCTGGATCAGCACGTGTCAGCGAGCATGGATCGCTGGACCGATCGCAAGCACAAAGCAGCTGTATCCTTGGGTGGAGCGATGGTTTTGCCGGGCCGACCATGCCCTTCGGGGCCGTCGTTCAGTGGCATACGAGCGATGATCCCTCGCAGTGGGCTCCGTAGACTGGTATGCTCGCTCGCGGTAGCGGACTCGTTTTCGGACGATCCTAAGGAAAACGCTGGATCATATTCGATTCGTCGGAGCTTCCCGGTTCTCCTCATATGTCGAACCGTTGTGAAGTGCAGCAAACATATCGTAACTCGGCTCAGGTCCTACCTGGCTCGTCTGGGTGGATTGACAACTCAGGGGAACACCCCATGCTCGTGTGTGGAGGTGGATCGCTTTGTCGCATGCGCGGGACCGGATTCGAACCGGCGGACTCCTACGAGACAGCGTCCTAAGCGCTGCGCCGTTGGCCTGGCTTGGCTACCCGCGCCTGTCGTATCCTAACCTGCTCGGCCCCAAGAACATATCGCTCCAAACGCTCATTATGACTGCCATCGAACGACTGGCTGTGCGCCGGGCCAGCGATCGACGGGAACACGCCGAAGCTCTCGAGGAACTCCGCGACAGAGCAGCTGAACTCGACTTGGCCCTGGGTGCCCAGGTGGCTGCAGAAGAGCTGTACCTGGAGGAAGTTCCCGTCTCGGAGCGATCCCGCCCAGCAGTACTCGCAACCTGTTGTTACACGGCGGGATTGGTGACTGGAAATGAGCGCCCCCAGACCGAAGTGGCCGAAGCGTTTGGCGTTTCGCGAATCGTGATCCAGTCGCGGTGGCGGGATCAACTCCGACGCCTCGGCCTGACACCCCCGTCCTGGTAACGTCGGTTCAGTCAAGAAGATTGCCGTGTTCGTCGATCTCCCCGCGAATAATGCGCGTACTCGAGATGATCTCGCCGTCCTCGGCCCTGACGTGCTCTACGACCTCGATGCACAACGGATCGAGGCCACGATCGTCGCGGATTTCGTTGATTTTTTGCCCGACCGGTTCGGTTTCGGGCGAGACGACCAGGATATCGAACGGTGGTTCGTCAGCGATCGCCGTGGGTTCGCTGAGCTCCCGAATTTCGAACGAGCGATCGAAGCAGGCTGCCCAAGATTCGAGTTCATCCGCAAGGGCCGATGCCCGGTCCTCGAACTGGGTGACCGAACGCTCGCCGTCACGAATCGCCGCCGCGAGCTCATCGCTCGTGAGCCCGATCGTAACGTCGCCCGATCGGAAGGCGCGATAGAATAGGGCCCGGTGGCCGTCGTGGATCGGGTCGAAGGTCCCCCCGAGCGCGACGGCATGCGGCTCCTCGTCAGTCATGACCACGGTGACGGGATTCGGTTGCAAGCCCTGATAAGCGCTTTCGAATGCGCGCCAGCGACTTCACACCCTTCTTAGTCCGGAGGGCACCATCCTCCCCTATGATCACCATCGAACTGTCCTCGTTTCTGATGCAACTCAAGGACGGCGCGATCGCCAACGTCGGAGCGTCGAACAAATCGGCGACGGTTAAGCTGTACGACGTCGAGTCCGCGAACGCACGCGCGTTCGGGGATGAACGGGTCAAATTCGTGTTCGAGGATGACGAGGGTAACGAGGTCGAGGTCGCTGTCTTCCCCGAAGAGATCGAAGCGATCGAAGACGCGCTGGCGGACGTGCGGGCGGCGGGCACGGTCGAAGGGTACACACACTGAACGACCACGCGACCGGATTCTGAAGATTACGGACCATTCGCGGTGAACACCTCGTCGTTTCGGGAGGGGGATGAAATCGGCTCATTGTCCTCCAAACCACGCGATACAACCGGCGCCACACCGCCCCCATCACTGCCGTTCCATTTCCCGGTGCCCTTGGCTGACGTTCTCGCCGATGGAACTCCTGACTTCGATCGTCGATGCGGCGGACCAACAACCTCCCAGCCCACCTACGCTTTGCCTGGCAGAGAGCTTGTTTCTGTGAGTGACTCAGCACGATCTGTACATTCTCCAACGAAGTCAACTACCGCCGCTAGGCACGCTTCGAGCAGTATGATTGGTTACCCTGGCTACACTGTACCACCGCATCGATGATCCGGCACGGAGACACCCTCAACTGTCTGCGTGAGGGTCTCGGCGTCCATCCCGATATCGTGGGTACCCGCTTGATTCTGCGCGACGACCTCACCATTGATGTTTCCGGCTGGTTCGAGCCTGTTCATAGCTCTCATCGTCGGCCGATGGATCGGCCCGCTCCCCGCGACACTGGACGGACATCGATGTCCGGTAACACACTTCCAGTGAAATAATCACGAGTGAAGACCGATCTCAACGGGCAAGACTGGAACACTCGGATCATTTGACCAACGAGGCGTGAACAAACCAGCACGTTCCACCGGGGCGATGGCTGGCTTCGTCGCCCACGAACGAATGTCGTCCCGTTACTGGCGTGAGAAAGGCGAGGACGTTTCGACAATCGTTTTACGCGCCGGTGAATCATCTCCAGTAATGATTTCATACGTTTGGTCGCGATCTCGCCTTTCGTCGGGTACGGCACGCCCCCATCACGTCGAACGTGTTCACGTGGAGGCGGGCCAATGACGTGGGATCGCCTCCACGACGAGGACGTTCTCTACGAGTATCGCGGGGACGACCCCGCCGATCTCATCGCGGGGCGATTTTACCTGGGTACCGTCGATGGGTTTGCCGACTTCGGCGTGTTCATCGACCTCGGCGACGGGGTCACCGGCTTGCTCCACCGAAGCCAACTCGATCGGCGACTCGAAAGCCTCGATTGGGAGGTCGGCGAGGAAGTCATCGTACAGGTCGAAGACGTCCGGGACAACGGAAACATCGATCTCGCCTGGTCGATCCGCCAGTCCGAACGGGAGTTTCGTGGTCACGACATCCACGACCCCAACGGGGCCTCAACGCCCGAGGAACAACCGTCGGAAGAGCCGCCATCTCAGACAGTGGCCGACGTGGCGGAGGAAGAACCGGTGCGTCCCGCATCGGCGGCACCGGCCGTGGGGGAAGCGTCCGATGCCGAGGTCGTCACACCCCCGGAGCGGGTTCCGATCGAAGAAACGACCGATCTGGAGGGTCGGCCCGTGCGTCTCGAGGGTCGCGTTACGAACGTTCGACAGACGAGTGGTCCGACGATCTTCGAACTGACCGACGAGACGGACGTCATCGACTGTGCCGCCTTTGAAGCCCCCGGCGTCAGAGCCTACGAGTCGGTTGCGGTAAACGACGTCGTTCGGATCGATGGCGAAGTCCAGCGCCACCAGGACAGCCTCCAGGTCGAAGTCGCCAACCTCGAAGAACTGCACGGCGATGACGCCGAAACCGTCGTCGAGCGCCTGGATGCCGCAGTCGCCGAACGCGCCGCGCCGCGAGAGGTCGCCTTGCTCGTCGAGGAAGAGCCCATCGCATCCATGGCGGACCAGCTCGAAGCAGTCGCGACGACGCTCAGGCGGGCGGCCATCGAGGCGCGTCCGGTCGTGATCAGGCATCCACCGACCGTCGACGGGTACGTTGGCGCCGCGGCGATCGAACACGCCCTGCACCGCGCAATCGGCGAAGAGCACGAGGAGGCACAGGCGGCAGACGAGCTGGTCGACCGGCGACCGATGCGGTCGGCCTGGTACGAGCTCGGGGATGCGTTCTTTGACATTCCGAGCGCAGACGACGAGGATGCGCCACTGCTTGTTCTC
>SKQO01000139.1 GCA_007118975.1 Halobacteriales archaeon
CCGGGCCGCGATGGCGACATTCGCGCCGTGCTCGCCGAAAGCCAGGCAGATTTCCCGGCCGATACCCTGGCTGCCGCCCGTCACGAAGGCCGTGATGCGATTCGACATGGCGTGTGATCAGCAGCGTGCCAAAGATAAAAGGGAGGTCGATCGGTCCCTCCATGGGTATGCGTCGAAATCCGGGACATCTCGAGATCGGGGAAAACGGTCGACGGAGCAACACTGTCGAACGCGAAATGTTGGTGCGTAGGTTGCCCGCGGGATCGATCAGGTCGTCTCCAACTCGTGCGACCCCAGCGGATTGCTTACTCTCGTGACACTGACCGGTGCTCGATGCGATTCAGAACGCCAAACCCGCCACCCACAGTGCCAGGTCGAGGCAGGCCCCCCATCACCCGACGTCGTTGGGCTACTGCGTTCGACGCTCGACAAGATGTGTTTTGATTATTCGCGTTACAAACCTCGATAGATTTACGCATCCGGGACATAGGCCCCGTATGGACTATGAAATCGGCGACCGGGAATCGGTGAGTCTCGCCGTGGTCCGAGCGGTCAGTGTCGTGACCGATCGGCGACCAGAATCATTGGCACCGTTAGCGCACACAATTGACCCCGACGCGCTGGACAACATATTCACCAATGGCCGCGATGGGATGAGTACGGCGGGGGCACGGCTTTCGTTTACGTACAGCGATTGCTGTGTGACTGTCCAGCACGGTGAACACCTCTCGATTCGGCAATTGTAGGGGTTCACTGCTCCGTGCCTTTTGGATGACGGACGCGTTCCTGCTGGACTCAACTCGCCGGATCCTTGCCACGCACCAGGCCCTGGGCCATCAGTCTGCGTGCGATGACGACCAACCCGTTCCCGAACCCTTCGCCGAAGATTGCCTGTTCACTCCCCGTGTCGGGCATGATTGAACTCACCAGGATCGCCGAGCGATCGACCAGTAATAACCGGCCGATCGCCACCTCTCTATGTTCGACTCCCTCCCCGACGAGCCATTCAAGTCCAGACACGAATGTGGTCGCCCCCGAGACGTTACGGCGGAGCTCGCGCTCCAGATCATTACTGACCGCACCCAGTAACACCTCGACACCCGCTGGGATGTCGTTGACGCACGCCAGCAACTCATCGGTGACCAGTGATTCATCCCCGATCACCAGTACGACCTCTTCCCTGGCCTCCTCCATGAGGTCAATCGCCCGGTTCTCGATGGCGACGTAGCCCGACATCGCCCAGACTTGTTGGATCGGCGCATCATCCTCCTTTTCAACGACTTCGATCGTCGTCAACGCGTCGTGAAGACGGTCGACCCGGGCCTCGTACTGGTCCCGGAGGGTTTCGGTCGCCTCTTGCAGTGGCACTGACCGGAACTGCTGCGGGCTCGAATGTTGGATCTCGACCAATCCCTGTGCCTCAAGCATCCGAATCGCATCGTACACCCGGGTACGAGGCACCTCCGTTAGATCGGCGAGCTGTTTTGCGGTCCCGGCGCGTAACCGAGACAGTCCCACGAAACACCGAGCCTCGTATTCTTTCAACCCCAATTGCTGGAGGACCTCAACTGCCTCCTCCATTGCCTGTGTGTCGTTCATGTGTCCCAACCTCCCCAGTCGTGCCGGGTCTGTCCGGGGAGTCGGTCCCTGTACAAATAGGTATTGTCACCCGCAAACAGAAACCCGGCTACAACGACTCCCACATGATGATCGATCATACCGCTTGATCGCCGCGATAACCGGAAACAGGCGCGAGATTGGCGACATGCCAGACGTGGTACGAGAACAATTCTGTCACCCGTATAATCACAAAAATGCTATGGAGACTCGCCACGTACACTTAGCCTGTCGGTTGCGGCCTCGCCGGCAAGGCGACCACGGCGACGATCTGCATTGGCATGCAGCGGCGTCGTGCTGGAGACAGTACAATAATGGACCCCCACGAAGCGGCGATCAATCAGCTGGAAGAGCTCGGGTTGAGCGCGTATGCTGCAAGGACGTTTGTGAGTCTGGTCGAGCTGGGGACAGCCACTGCACGAGAGATAAGCGAGGTTTCTGCCGTCCCACGCACGCGTGTCTACGATGCCGTCGAGGAACTGCGCCAACGTGGACTGGTCGATGTGCTCGAATCCAATCCGAAACAATTCTGGAGCATTTCCGCAGAGACGGCCCGTCGGTCGTTCGAGCAGGAGTATCAGAATCGCGTAAACACACTTCAAGCAGCCCTCGAGGAGCTTGATGCCGCCGAGCAACCGGCAGAACAGCGAGGAGTCTGGACCGTGGACGGACAAGCCGCCGTCGCCAATCGGGTCGTCGAGTTTTTCGACACCGCCGAGGACGAGATCGTATACATGACCGTGGAGGAGCTGCTGACAGATGAGTTAGTCGAAGTACTTTCCGCGACGGACGATCGCGGGGTTTCGATCAAACTGGGTGGCGTCTCGAATACCGTCCAACAACGAATTCAAGCCGATATCCCCAACGCGGAAATGTTCGAGTCCCTCTGGGTGTGGACCGATACGCCCGCGGGGCGTCTGCTGATGGTGGATGGCCGGAAAACCCTCGTCAGCGCCCTCGTCAACGGCGCGCAGGGCGACCCGATGGACCCCCGGCACGAAACAGCCATCTGGGGAGAGGGTGGGCAAAACAGCCTCGTCGCGGTGTTGAAGGGGATCTTTACGTGGCGGCTCGAAGGAATGGACTCCGAGTGAAACCACGCAATCGAGGCTCCCGCGACGATCCAGCTGGGCTCAACACACGATGAAGTGGGTGTTGGCTCAGGCCGCGTCTCACGGAAACCACTATTTCGATTCGATCGTCAGGGATTGGTAGCGGGTCTCGATCGAGATACCGTATCGAGGACCCTCTCGACTAACCGATCGCGTCGATATAGTAGACGGTCTTTCTGCTCGTCATACTCGATAACGCCGTGATCGTCGAGCTTCGGCAAATGGGTGTGGCGCATCTCGATAACGAGACCTTCCATATCATGGACTACAGTAGATTGGCCGGCCGAAAGGAAATCGATGAGATCCACAAACTGAAGCTCTCCCCCATTCAAGCGAAGATGCTCGATTGTCCGACGACGCCGAGCATCTGCAAGCAGCCGGAGCGTCTCGTCGAGTCGGACTTCAGACATCCATGAACGCGATAACCCATGCAAATGTAAATTGTGCAGTTTTTAACCCAATTATTCTTTTTAATTAATCGAGTGACTTTGATGGGGTCAACGACGGGGTGCAGACAGTCGGTTTCCCAGATGTGACGCCGAGAACCTTCAAGCGATAATCGTCCCGTTTGCGTTGTCGAACCAAACCAGTAGCACGACGGAAATTTCGGGTTGATGTTTGAAACTACACCGAACCCAACTGATCACATTCATACTACCGAGAGAGCATCCGTACTGTGGTGACTCTGCCACAACGAATGCTGACCGTCGTACCCGATTCGACCTAGCACGCGCGCCAATCGTGCGTCGATTTGTTGATCGCTCCGGCCCCATCCTCGCCCAGCAGTACGACCGTTTCCAGGCGAACGCCGAACGCTCCCTCGAGATAGATGCCCGGTTCGATCGTGAAGGCCATCCCCGCCTCCAGTGTCGTGTCGTCGTGCTGATCGATCGACGGTGGCTCGTGTGCGCGGAGGCCGATGCCGTGGCCCGTCCCGGTAACAAACTGCTCGCCATAGCCTGCCCCGTCGATCACGTTCCGGACGACCCCATCGAGCTCCCGGGCGGTCATGCCGGGGGCCGCAGCATGCAGGCCTGCTTCGAGGGCCTCGACCACAATGACATGAATGGTTGGGAATCGATCCGGGGGTTCGCCGTCGAAGACAGTCGTTCGTGTCTGATAGCTGTTATATTCTCCGAACGTGCCGCCGAAATCCACGACGACCGGTTCCCCCGATCAGATGTCGCGTTCGCCGTGGCGATATCCCAGCAGGTCGGCCCCGTTCGGGCCGGTCGCGACCACCACTGGAAACGCAACGCCCGTGGCGCCCAGATCGTGGAGTTCGGTCCGTATCCGGCGTGCGAGCGCCGCTTCGGTAATGCCGATGGCCTCACTCCCGAGATCTCGGATCCGGTCGATCGCCTCATCGGTACGTGCGGCTGCAACTCGGAGGCGCCCCAGTTCGGTCTCGTCCTTGATCATTCGCATTCGATCGAGTTCGCCGGATTCCACAGCAATGGTGAATCTGGGGAGGGCCGCCCGGAAGAAAGCCCGAAACGCGACCGAAACGTCACTCGCAAGCAAACAGCGATCCCCACCGGTGGCGCCGACGATCTCGCTCGCCCTCTTTGCCACGGCTGCCACGTCGTTTTCTGCCACCGATCGCGTTGCGACGTGAGCGACGTTCGAACGTACCTGCCTCGCGTAGGCCCGGGGAGTAACAACCACCCCCGTCCGGTCGGAAGGACCACGAGTGCGATCGCCCGATCCTGTTCCCCGCGAAATCCGGTGAGATATGCCAGGTTTGGGCCGGCTGTCAGGACGAGCGGATCCTGGTCGAGGCGCTCGGCTACCCGACGAATACGGGTTTCGAATGCCGCCATCGCCCGGTATCGCGTGGAGACGGTGAAAAGCGTAGCGAGAACTCCCCGCGGCGCCACCCGAACAGCCCGCTTCACGGGTCTCGGCCCGGCCGTTTGGCGTCCGAACGTTTATCGCCCCCTGGGGGGCTGGCCTTGACATGGTCGATGGCTCATCGCTGCAGCTTGCAACGTTTGCGGTCGACGCCACACCGGCGGTCGGCGATCCGATCGCGTACGGTACCGTCGATGGCGTCGACGATCCGCTATCGTGTCGAGGCGTGGTGCTGTTTCCCACCGGGCAGCCGATCGTGCTCGCAGCCATCGACTGGATCGGCAATTACAACGGGGCACACAAGGCGTGGCAATCGGCCCTCGCCGACGCTGCGGGCACATCCCCGGAACGCGTCGCAATGCACGCGGTCCACCAGCATGAGGCACCGGGGTTCGATCCAGACACCGAAACGCTGCTGCTCGGTCACGGCATCGAGCACCATCGGGTTGATGCAGCGTTTGCCAGAGAAACCATTCGACGAGCGGCTGCTGCGGTTGGGGACGCAATCACCGATCCAGAACCCGTCAGTCACGTCGGGATCGGGTCGGGAGAAGTAACGCAGGTCGCCTCCAACCGTCAAGTGCTGGGAGAGGACGGTACCTGTTGTTATGTCCGGTATACGAGCGGCGGCCAGGACTTCGAATTCGCCAGCTCGGCGCCGGAAGGTGTCATCGATCCCGTCCTGCGAACCTTGAGCTTCTGGAGGGAGGATGAGGCCCTGGCTGCGTTGACGTACTACGCCACCCATCCGCAGAGTTACTACCGGAACGGCCTCGTTTCGTGTGATTTCCCCGGCATCGCCCGGAACAGACACCAGGCGGAAACCGGGGTGTTTCACGTGCATTTCAACGGTGCTGCCGGAAATGTCACCGCCGGAAAGTACAACGACGGCTCCGAGGAAAACCGGCTGGTGCTGGCCCAACGGCTGATGGACGGGATGGCAGACGCCTGGGAGAACACGGAACGGCAACCCGTCGATGGCGGGGACGTCCGGTGGGAGGTCGAACGCGTTGCGATCCCCCCTGCACCAAACCTGAATACCGCCGAGCTGATCGAAGGCTGTATTGACAACCCGGACGAGCCACCGGCCCGGAAGCTCATCTGGAAGCGTCGCTGCGATTTGGGCGACCTGATCCCGCTCACGTGCCTGCACGTCAACGACGCATCGGTGATTCACATGCCCGGGGAACTGTTTGTCGAATATCAACTGGCGGCCCAGCGAATGCAACCCGACCGTACCGTCATGATGGCAGCCTATGGAGACGGCGGTCCGGGCTATATGGGAACGCGGGCTGCGTACCCGCTTGGTGGGTACGAGATCAATGTCTCAAAGGTCAGTCCGAAGGTCGAAGACGTTCTGACCCCACCGATTCGGCGGTTCCTCGATGCCGAGGACGCGACCGTCACACCGTCAGATATTACGGCCGAGAAACCGCGCACGGATCGGTGAATCGACGCCGAAGGAAAAAGCCTACGAGCTACTCGCGGAATCGGTCTTGACGATGAGCGACATCAAGGTCACGCTGGCACTGCCACCGTATCCCGACGACCGGTGGGAACTCGCCCGCCAGATGGGTGTCGAGTACGCCCATCCACATACCGCCATGGGAGAAGCTGGTCTGGGGAGCGGGGACGTCCGGGTCGATCATGTCCCACGGGATTATGACGAGCTGCTGAGACTGATCAATGCGTTCGAAAACGTCGGCCTTGAGGTGCCGGTCGTGGGTCCGGCCGGCACGATCTCGGATACGACCCGGCTCGGGCGTGACGGTCGCGACGAAGACATCGCGGCGTTCTGTGAGCATCTCAAACACGTGGGTGCCGTCGGTGTGCCCGTCGTCACCTACAGCTGGATGACTCGCTTTTGGTGGATGCGGACGGGCGAACGCGTGCCATTGCGCGGTAACTCCCTCAGTACCGAATACAACCACGAACAATCCGAACGTGGGCCCAAAGAGCCGATCGACGCGAGCGAGGAAGATCTCTGGGACAATCTCGCGTACTTCCTCGAGCGGGTGGTCCCGGTGGCCGAGGACGCCGGTGTGAAGCTGGCACTCCATCCGGACGATCCCCCGTTGTCGCCGGTCCGTGGGGTGCCGCGGATCATTACGAGTCCCAATGCGTACGACCGCGTCCTGGAGCTCCAGCCGAGCGAGGCGAACGGCATCTCGTTTTGCGTCGGTAACTTCGTCGCCATGGAAACGGACGTACCCGCCATGGTTCGACACTTCGACGATCGTATCCACTACGCGCACTTTCGTGACGTCGAAGGAGACCCGGAATCCTTCGTCGAAGTCTGGCACGACGAGGGGCCTACGGACATGCGAGCTGTCCTTGCGGCGTTCAAAGACATCGACTTCGATGGCCCGATGCGGCCCGATCACGTCCCGACGATGCAAGGTGAGACGAACGAACGACCGGGATATGAAATGAAGGGACGGATCTTCGCGGTGGGGTACATGCGAGGGTTGCTCGAGTCGCTGTGATCGAACACGAGCCCAGGATTGACAGTACTTCGAAGCCACCTACTGGTTCGAGTCGACGAACGACCGACTGTTAGCGTGCAGACACGACGGCAGCGCTTCGGCGGACATCAAGACCCGGACGACGGCTGCGATCTCGTCGAACCGTGGCCCACGACGCATCGACAACGGCTCAGCCCGCCACTCGACGAACTCATCAGCGGCGAGGGCCGGAAGATGAACGTGGTGCAGCTCGATCGCGGCAGACTCGGCGGACGTCCCCGGTGGAGTCACGTCCTCGGGCACACGGAGCCAGGTGTCATCGCATTCGATCAACGAGAGGATCACGAACCGCCGTTCTCGCACTGCCAACTGGGAGAGGAGGCCATCCCACCGCGAGGCGACCCTGTCTCGATCGTCCATCTCCTCGCCAACTTCACGACAACTGGTTAAATCTGTTGTGCCAAACCTCCATCGATCCACCGCTGCAACGATACAACGAGCACATATTCTGGCAGAATCAGACCGATCGTCCAGGAATCGAGTGGATTGATAGCAGCCAGCTAACCAATGGCAGGCCGACCGTCATCCGCCGGTGGTCGTGCCGTGCGATCTCACGCGATACGATACCGTTCGACGGCAGCTTCGTCCACCGAGATCCCGAATCCAGGGTCATCCGGCACCTGGAGGGTCCCGTTTTCGAATTCGAAGGGGTCCTCGATTACGTGGTCGGCGAGCGCGAAGTAGATCGTATCCGACGGCAGGTTAATGGACGACGTGGTGGAGATGGCGTGGAGCATCGCCGCCGTCTTCACCCCGAGGTCGAACCCACAGTGATGGGCCAGGGAAATACCGGCTTCCTCGGCTATCCCGGCGAGGCGTTTCATCGGGCCGATCCCCCCGGCGGGGACCATGTCGACGACCCCGGCGTCGACGGCATCGTGTTTCACCAGGTCGAGGAAGTTCCGGGGGAAGTACATGTCCTCGTTGACCGCGATCGGTGTGGCCAGCCGCTCCCGAAGCCGCTTGTAGGTGCCGGTACTGTCGATCCGCACGGGTTGTTCGAAATACTGTAAAAACACGCCCGCATCTTCGAGGCGACGGCCGACACGAACTGCATCCTCGGGCGTCCAGCTCTGGTTTGCATCCGCCCGGAGCTCGATGTCGCCGTCAACCGCCTCTGCCATCGCGATGAGCCGTGCGACGTCCCCGTCGATCGACCGGTCGTGATCGATCTCGTCGGGGTCGGTAAGGTCGTACCCTCCTACTTTGGTTTTCAGGACTGGAAATCCTGCGTCGCGGACGGCTTGCATCCGTTCCACGGAGCGACCGATATCGGCAATGCCGAAGGCGTAGGCGAAGGGCACCTCGTCGCTCATCTTGCCGCCTAGCAGCTGGTGAACTGGCGCCCCGAGGTGTTTCCCGAGCGCGTCCCACATCGCCAGCTCGACGCCACTCGCGAAGGCGTCGAGTTCGACGTACAGGGATGGCTGGAATTCATCCAGGAGCGACTCAACGGCCCACACGTCCTTTCCGATGGCCACGCGACCGACTTCCTGCTCGACGACGGCCTTGGTGACTTCAGGTGAGAGCGCGGTGTGCATCTCCCCCCAACCGCTGATATCCTCGGAAGTGTCGATTCGAACCAGGGTTCGAGATGCGGCCGATGTCACACCCGGTGTGCCGGTGGCGTATGGCGCCAAGCCGTGCGGTTCGTCGATCCCCTTCAGCGGCACTTCGACAGGAATCGCCGTCACGTCGGTAACCTGCATACGCAGTCCGCCACGGCGGGAGTACTCAACGTTTTCCCCGAAGGCGGGACGTGATCGATCCACCGCGAAGCAGGACTCACCTGCTCGATACACAGTTTCGCGTTCTACTGTGGCTCCACGTGAACGGAGGACGCGAAGGGACACACCCCGGTACTGCACGTAGTCGGCCCGGGTCACGGAAACAGTGACCGCTCGATCACCCCGTTCTTCCGACGCAACGGTCCACTTTAAGAAATCCCGATTCTCTCAGCCTCCTGCCCACTCAGTACAACGTCTCGAACTCGGCGACGCCTGCCTGGACACTGGTAATCGCATCGTTCACCCGCCGAGCGAGCGAGCCGTACATTCCCGTCTCCAGCGTGAACGCAAGCCCGTACTGTTCGGCGGCGTAGTCGGTGGCGTTGAGCCCTTCCCCCAACCGCGGCGGATCCGTGAGGTTCGGGTCGACCCAGTAGGCGCCCGGACCAGCGCGACTGTAAAAGCCATCCTCCGGTCGCTCGTCGTCATCAGCTTCCGCCACCGTACTCGTTGGCGTGGCCAGCACGTCCTCGTCCGTGGCAAGCTCGCTCCCCCGGTCCTCGACAGCGCTCGATATGGCCACCCCGACCTGCTTTTCTCGATCGTCTCCTGCGGCCGTTCGCTGGGGGCGGAGGGACACGTGAAACCGGTCCTCGTGACCGCTTGTCTCGTGATTGTCGAACGTGAGACCGGGCTCAATCTCCACCATGAGACGCCTAACGGCCCGCGTCTCCGGTGGCGCCCACTCGTTCGTGAAAAACCGGTTGAGGTGGAGCGGCAGCCCACTCGGATCGACGATGAGCGTGTATGTTCGTTCGAAGGGATCGGCTGCATCAATGGCATCGTCTCCGGCCGTCGTGAAGACGCGACGGCCCGCCAGTTGGTCGAGCACGGCAGGATTGGTCTCGGTGTATTCCTTGAACCGTTGGAGGATGGACACCCCGCCCCCATCTTCGAGGGGAGATACGGCGTACGCGTAATCTCCGATCAATCCGACCGTGAGATCGTGGGTCTCGTGGATGACGTCGCCCTCCGTCGCCAGAACTGCCTTCGCCTCGTCGGCTGTTCCGACCGCCTCTGTATGATCGAAGCTCAGCGAGAGTGCCGCGTCGAATCCGTCCACACCGACCGGGTCACGGGTCGGGATGATCCACACCTCGTGGTCGGTTTCGAGCGATTCGATCAGTTCGACCGCGGCGCAGACGCCGGCATGTTCAGTCGCATGGGCACCGGCCGTTATCAGTACAGCTGGCTGCTTGTTCCCGCCCATCCGGACAGCCACGATCGGCCGTCCACCCGGCGCGTAGCCAAGGGTTCTTGTCTCCTTGCCACTCGACGCCACCACATCGAGGAGGTCGTCGTAGGTATCGAAGCCTTCCATGCGTGCAGTCCCAATGGAATGGGGTAAAAAGGCACCCGAACCGGTGACTACTCCCACGACTGAAGTCGTTGACTTTCTCCTCGAATCTCGGTAACGGTCAACGCCCATCAATACGTGCTCAAATATCACCGGGCGGTCAAACATCCATGCTAATGTCGCATCGGCGCACAGACCCGGTCGACATGGCAATGATGGACTCTCTCGAACAGAAGGTGGCGCTGATCACCGGCGCGAGTCGCGGCATCGGCAGTGCGACCGCAAGGGCACTGGCCGCAGAAGGCGTCGACGTCGTCCTGCTGGCCCGGAGCGAGGATCGGCTTCGCGAACTCGCAGACGCGCTCGAAACGGAGCAGGGCGTCGATACCCACGTCGCGGCGACCGATATTACCGACGCCGACGCAGTCAATCGAGCCGTCCAGGCGGCGGTCACTTCGCTGGGCCGGCTGGACATCGTCGTGAACAACGCGGCGGCCGGCACGGTTGAGTACGACGATCGCTTCGAGGAATCCTCGGTTGCCGAGTGCGGACGGATCATCGAGACAAATTTGACCGGGGCGATCAACGTAACCCACGCGACGCTCTCGCACGTCCGGGAACGCCAGGGAAACGTGATCTTCGTGGGTAGTTCGGCCGCCATGCGGCCGCGACCGGGGTCGATGATCTATTCGGCCTCGAAATGGGGACTCCGGGGGTTTGCCCTGAGTCTGGAGGCACACGTGGGCCAGGACGGCATCGCCGTCACCAGCATTCATACGTCCCTGGTTCGGACGGAACGCTGGGCCGACGTTCCACCCGGTGCCGGTGCTGAACCGGAGGAGATTGCCCGGGCTGTGGTGTACGCCGCAACCCAGCCCGCCCACAGCACGATCAGCGAACTAACCGTCCACCGTCGAGACATCTTGGGGAAGTTCGTCCCCGACGGTGTCGACATCGATCTCGCGTTCGAGCTCCCGGAGCAAGACTCGTCCTAGCGTCATCCACCGAACGGGCACCCGGGCGAACGACTATATCCGCGAATAGACAACTGGTGAGCACAATGCGAACGTTCGAGACCGACGACGATCACGTGATCATTCGACTAGATACCGGCGACCTGATCCTTGAGTCGATACGGGATGCATGCGTCGAACACGATATCGATACGGGCGCCGTCGTCTCCGCCATCGGCACGACGCGCAACCTCAAGGTCCACTTCCTCCACACCGACGACCTCGACCAGGAACAAGCCGACCGGAACACGATGGTCGAACTGGACGGGTGCTGGGAGATCGCCGCAATCCAGGGGCTGATCGCCGACGGGGAGCCACATCTACACGTGACGGCCTGGGACGGCGACCGGAGCGTCGCCGGGCACCTGGAGGAGGAAAACGAGATCAACGCCCTCGGGGAGATCGTCCTCCGCAAGCTGTCGGGCGTCCAGCTGACCCGGGCGGCGAACGAATTCGGCGTCTCTATGCTCGAACAACGCTGACGCGAGCTCGCCGAGTCCCCAACAGCTATCGGCCCGTCCGTGGTGGTGGCCGGCATGTTCGACGTCTCCGTGCAGGTAAGCCACACCGACCTGAACGATCGGTTGCTCACCCAGCTGACGCAACTCGGTGTCGACTGCCTGGATTTGACCAATGGCACGAGTTTCCCCGGTGTCGAAGAACAGGGATACCCCGACCTCGAGGAATTGTTGACGTTGCGCGAGCGAGTCCGGGACTATGGCCTTCGGATCAACCGGGTGACGCTGCCGGATATCGACGCGTCGTTCATGGCAGGCGACGCGGACGAGGAGGCGATCAGTAACTCCGTGAGGGCTCTCGAGGTATTCGCCGAGGCCGGCTTCCCGATCGCGCGGCAACGATTCGCGGGCAGTACGTTCCCCGACCTGACCCAGCGATACGAGGCGACCCAGCGGGGCGGGGTGATCAGTCGCGGCGAGCGGCTGACCGGAAGCGGGGTCCAAGACGACGCGAATTCGGCTCGCCCGTCGAGTGCAGCGCTCGATGCATGGTGGGAGCGCTTTTTCGCCGTCTACGACGAGCTCGTACCGGTTGCCGACGATCGTGACATCAAACTGGGCATGCACCCGTCCGATACGCCGAACCACCACGTCCCCTTCGATGGTATCGGCCTCAACCGGTTGCTCGATCGCTACCGGAGCCCCCAGGTCGGCCTGATCTACTGTGTGGGAACGCGGGCCGAAGCCGGCGGGAGTGCCCTCGTCCTCGACGAACTCAACCACTTCGGACGGAAGAACCGGCTCTTTCTCGTTCACGTGAGAAACGTACGCGGTAGTCTCGCCACTGCGGGCGCATTCGAGGAAACCATGCTCGACGACGGGGATCTGCCGATCTTCCGGATCCTCGCAGAACTGGAGCGTGTGGGCTTCGACGGGTGCATCAATCCGGATCACATCCCACGCATCGAGGGGGACACCGACGACCGGATGATCGGATGGGGATACGGGGTCGCCTACCTGAAGGCGATGGGCGCGGCGCTAGCCCAGGGGAAACGCTAACTCCCTTCCCACAAGGGTTAGGGCCGAAGGACATGCGCATCACCAATTTTGAAACCTTCGAGGTACCGCCACGCTGGGTCTTCCTGAAGCTCGAGACGGCCGACGGTCTCGCCGGCTGGGGCGAGATCTCGCTGTCGCGCCAACGTCGCGCTGCCCAGGGGGCTGTTACGGACTTCATGGAAGAGTTCATTCTCGAGGCGTCAGCGAACCGCATCGAGGATCACTGGCAGCGGATGTTTCGACACGGCCGATTCCGCGGCGGGCCGGTCCTGATGACGGCGATATCCGGGATCGACATGGCGTTGTGGGATATCAAAGGCCAGACACACGGCCTACCGGTGTACGAGTTTCTCGGCGGTGCGGTTCGCGACAGCGTGCGTCTCTACCAGCACGTCGGTGGCGAGACTCCGGAGGCGGTTGCGGCAGACGCGCAGGCGGCGGTCGATGACGGGTTTACCGCCCTCAAACGGTCGATCCACGGACCGCTGCGGAAAGTTGACAGGCCCCACGTCATCGAACACGAGCGTGCGATCATGAAGGCGGTGCGGGAGCAAGTCGGCTCCGGGATCGATATCGGGCTCGACTTCCACGGTCGCGCCTCGAAAGCTATGGCCAAACAACTCGCGGTCGAACTCGAGGCGTTTCGCCCGATGTTTTACGAGGAGGCGGTGCCCGGCCCCGAACACGCGGACAACTATCCCGAGCTCGCCAATCACACCACGATTCCCATTGCCACGGGAGAACGCCGCCATTCCCGGTGGGCCTTCAAGGATCTGCTCGAGAACGGATCGGTCGACATCCTCCAACCCGATCTTTGTTACGCCGGCGGCATCTCGGAGTGTCGCCGGATTGCGGCCATGGCGGAGGCGTACGACGTTGCCCTGGCGCCACACTGTCCGTTCGGGCCGATCTCGCTGGCCGCCTGTCTCCAGCTCGACGCTTGCACACCGAACGCCATCATTCAGGAGCAAATCGTCCATGGCGGGGAACGACAGGGAGTAGATCCACTCGATTACGTGAACACACCGGAGGTATTTGCCTACGATGATGGCGGATACGTCGACCTCCCGTCGGGATCAGGGCTGGGCATCGAGGTTGACGAAGCAACCGTCCGGGCGATGACCGCGGGCGAGGGCGCATGGGAGAGCGCTCAATGGCGTGCGGACGACGGGACGATCGCGGAGTGGTGATCCGGAAGTACCACTGTCAGGTCCGACGCCGTTCCGTGTAGGCCGTCCACTCGTCACCGGCCTCCCACTCCCAGGGACCGCCTTCCGGATCAGTCCGGTATCGATAGGTCGGCGTCGGAGGAATCGAGCCGTTCGCCCCGGCGAGGAATTCGTTGACGGTGATCGCGCCCGGCTCCAACTCGATGGTTCGCATGTGGTACGACTCCGGTCCCTCACGGACCTCGCCGCCCTTTGCCGGATCGACGAACCACCATCCTGCCTGTCCCGCGCCACGTGCGCCGACCGCTCCACGACCGGCCCCCCAGCCACCATGTCCCCCGACGATGAATCCGTCTGGATCGTGATAGGTGGACACGCCGTCGTAGGACCACCCCACGATCTCGTCCTCGCGGTAGCCACACTTGACCGTGAAATAGTCTCGCACGTACCGATCGGGTACCGACTCGGGAATCGACCACGTGTTCGGTTCGTACCTGACGTGTTCCCACGTACCGATGGAGGGGGCAGTGGTGCCGACCCCGATGGGCACCGTCCGAGCGTACAGATGCTCGTGGCCCTCCTGGATGAATCGCACTCCGTGGTCGGCAAGGGGGGCGAGCCACGAGGTCAAGATTTCGCGGTTCTTGAGGCTCATGTTCGGCCGATTCGGAGTGTATAACCCTCGATGCCAGACGGGGAGAATGTGCGTGTACCGATCACCGGCCCGGCTGCCCGACCCTGGATTCAGAACGTCATCTAGCCAGCGGTCCTGTCGGATGTCCGCGAACTGTTCGCCGTACCACGGCCACCGGTCAGTAATCGGATCTCCCCGCCAATCCCGAAGGCCCGGATCGGGGACCGTCTCGTAGTTTTGACTGTTGTCGAGGACGATCAGGAGCAGGTAGTCACCGAAGCTGAGTGTTCCGAACCCGCCCATCCCGGTTCCCTCCCGGACTGCAGGATCGGCGTTCGGGTGATCGTACCGAAGTTCGCTGAAAAACCCCTCGCTCCGAAACGGCCAGTGGAAGAGCTGTTCCATCCACTGGGCAGGGATGTACGTCGGATAGCCGGGCTCGCGGCTGTTCGTGGCGACGCAGGTAGGCCATCGGAGGTGGTTTTTCCGGCCCGTCTCGTGGTTTCCGAGGACGTTTACGTGGGGTACGAGGACGCGAGGGATCGTTCGGTCCTTGATCTCCTTATCGATCAAAAAATACCCTTCCGGGAATCCGTACAGGCCGTCGAGGTAGCTCGCCCAGCGCTTGGCCGCCTGTTCGCCGGGGAGTCCGTTGTCCGAGACGAAGTCGCCACCACCGATGAAAAAATCCGGCTGCTCGTTGGCGATCCCCCGCGTGAGCTCGCGGGAAACACCGGTGAAGTCCGCTCGTTGCAAATCCGACGCTGCCGCGATCGTCACCGCGCGGTCAGTCAACGAGGCGGGCATCGTATGGAGGTGCACGGCAGAGCCGGTCGTGGAACATCGAACCTCGTAGACAGCGTCGGGTTGCAGGGACGTGATTACGGCCCGGTAGATCCGTTCCGGGCGGTGCCAGAACGGCCGCCAGTCCCCCTCGACGCGTCGCCAGTCTGTTGTCGTCGGGTCGATCTGTCTCACGGCGATACTCGCATCGGCGGCGTCGTTCCCCGTCGGCACGCGATGCCAGGTCAGGGCCATGGCAGTCGTGGCGTCGAACGGCGCGTCCGGCCGACCGGCACCCGCAGCGGCGCGGCCGCGGTTACTGCCATCCGCAAATTCACAGTACACACGGTGCACGGGTTCGCCCGACAACTCCGCGAGCACGGTCATACGCTGCCGTTTCTTACCCGAGGTACATCGTTTTACCACAATAGTGGAAGAGATAAATTTTTGGTTTCATAGAGCAGTATAGATGCATGTCTCATCTCGAAGAGATCTCTACATAAGAGCTCCGTGAATACCTCGCGGAAGTCGATTCCAAACGACCGAGACCCCGATTGGGCGCGTCGATCAAGTACAAGGAGGGGGTGACAGCGACGGCGATTGCGGACAGGTACAATGTTTCCAATCAACGGTGCATAATTAATTGAACCGGTCGAAGGACTCGAAGATAAGCCAATGGAAACGGTACTCCGCGACGCACCTCGCTCTGGCAGACCGAGAAAAATCACATCAGAATAATGGGAAGAATTTAATCATATTCTCGATACATCGCCATAGGAGGTGGGTATGGACGCACCGCACTGGACGCCCCATATCGTCCAACACGCGATCGAAGACTGGTTCGATATGGAGCATCCAAAACGTCGCGTCCAAGATTTGCTTCACGAAGCTGGGTGCACCTGTAAGACGACCCGACCGGCGTACGGCAAAGGCGACGAACCGGCTCTTAAGGCGTTCAAAGAAGGGAACAACGGACGTATCGTAATATCGACAACTGTGTTGTCGTCATCGATCAGACTTGACGGCGACTAAAGACGAATCTCGGACGTCGTTTGTTCAAACCCGAATCGTGTGAGATGTGAAGGTGGCCGAACAGTGGGAAGCGGCGAACCTCCTCAGGGCGTTGTCGGAAATCGGCCATACAAAATTCATTCAAAGTGTAAGTAAAGTTAACTCGGAGGTGACAATACACTTCCTGAGAGCACTTCAGGGGGAGTCGGCGAGAAGCTTATGCTCGTTTTGGTCAACGCCCATATTTTGCGTCGAAGAAAGTCAAGAAGTTCGTCGACTCCGTCGGGATCGAGCTTTGTTTTCTGCCTCGATATTCCCCACAGATGAATCCTGTCGAGGAATGCTGGCGTCAGTTGACGTTGCAACTAAACAACCGAATTTTCGAGGATTTCGACCAGATGAATCGGTCGGTCCGAGAAGGACTTGAGAACGTTACTCCACCACGTATTTCCAATTACTTATTTCCTGGAGTATAGCCGATCGACGACCGATCGGTTGCCGCCACAGCAACGATTATACCGATGAGGTCGACACGCCTGTTGCATAGACGAAATCATGGCAGTTGATCGCACCTCACCGGAGACCGGTGTACTGGCTGACGATGAGGGACTCACGGACACCGGACGGTATCTGTTCGACTTGCACGGGCACCTCGTGATCGAGGACGTGCTCTCACCCGACGAAGTCGACACCTTGAACGAACTGATCGATCAGCAGGAATTACCGGAACCGCCGAAAGATAGCGCGGCCGGGAGATTCAACGACTTCCTCGAGTGGGGCGAACCGTTCTGTGACCTGCTCGATCACGATGTGATCATGGCGGTCCTCGAGGAGCTCCTCGGGGATGGGTTTCGCCTCGATCACTACTACGGGATCTACCTTCGAGAAGGAACCGGGACGCTCAATCTCCACGGCGGGGGCACGCCGTACGATCCACCGGAGTATTTTCACTTCGAGGACATCGGCATGGTGAACGGCCTGACGGTCGTTTCTTGGAACCTTCGTGATACCGGTCCGGAGCACGGGGGCTTTTGCTGTTTGCCGGGGAGCCACAAAGCCAACTACCCCTATCCGGACACCATAGCCGAAGCGCACGCCGGGGCGACGACCCTGGAGGAGGAGCCGGACGAGCTGGTCGTACCGGAAGGGCCAGCCGGGTCGGTCACGATCTTCACCGAAGCGTTGACCCACGGGACGACGCCGTGGGTAGCTGAGCACAACCGACGGTCCCTGCTCTACAAGTACAGCCCGGCCCAGCAATCCTGGTCGAGCTCGTATCCCGACCCCCCGACCTCAGTCGACTTGACCGAGCGCCAGGAGACGTTGTTCGAACCCCCCTACCATCACGGACGACCGTCGCTGTTTGAAGATACGGAGTAGCTAACCCCCTCCACCTCGGGACAACAGCAATACACGGGGGTACATGACGAGCGTCCGTCCCAACGCCCCAAGCGCAAACGCATGTTGAAGCGGGAGTCCGTGGACAGATCGACATTCGAAAACAGTTACAGCTGGATTGGGTCCTCACCATTGTTCTCATCGCCGCCATCGTGGGGATCATCCATCGGTTCGTCTCATCCAGCCATCCGTGCGGGAGTCAATCGTAACGGCACTCTCGCGATGCTCCCAGTGGGTGATGAGAGCGCCGCCAGCGCCATTCCAGCTCTCGATGGATACCTCCGTGCTGGGGTAGCCCTCGCCGGTCTCTCGGTCCCAGGAATGGAGCGGACGAGGTCCTGCTAAATATTATATATGAGGATCCGTGGATGATGTGTCTACGGCGGAAATTCATCAAGGATACGCGAATCGGGCTCTCGCGCAGTGTATCCTCGCTCGATCTCAACCTCCAGTTCGAGTTCCACTTCCCCGATCTGATTCTCGTCCTCATCGAAACCCGGGCCGAGCCACGCATCGTACTCTCGCAGCGCCTCGGTCCCGACATAGGTCCCATCAGACACGCATCGGTCCTCTTTCTGTTTGTCGGCAGCGATATCCAGCGAACGTCCGGCAACGCCAAGATGATATTCCGCTCTTTCGCCAGCGTCATACTCCAACGCACCGGTGTCATCAGGCACGAGATCGTGATGCCAACAGGCACCGTACCGCTCAAAACCGGGGTCCGCACCGGGGCCGGCCGCCTCAATGGAGAGCGTGCGGAAGGAGTCCTCCTTAGTCTGATGTTCGAAGGACCGGTTATTGAACGGCATGCTGGATGCATGAGTTGGATAGTATCGCCGCCTTTCGTCGGCTTTGTTTTCCATCGTGATCTGAAGCACCGCCGGGGCATCGGCCGTTGCGTCATGAACAGTTTTCGACTGAATTGATAAGCCCCCGTCACCGCGGGCGTCTTGGACAGCAACCGAGTAGGGCTCGAAATTCTCCTCCTGACCGCCCGTCAGACCGGCACAACCCGCCTTACCCGCACTCAGTGTAATGGCGCTTGCGGCCAAGAGCGCCCGACGTGATGGCATGACACAAACTCATACACTATTGCATAAGTGCCTTGGGTAAAATGCAATGTCCGCCTCTGCAGACCACAAATGTGCCTTGTGAATTGATGAAGACATGGACAGTAGCATCGAACAATCCTATCAGAGATTCAAGTATTCTCAGGTATACGCGCTATTTGCAGTAGTGAGCGCATAGAACTGCATCGACTTAGCCTCACCCTTCTCCCCAAGGTTCAACATCGAGTCATGTTCCTCGCTCCATTTGAGATCTCGAAACGTGCTCATTATCCACCCCTCTATTTGCTTACGTCATCCACTTCGAAACGTAATGCGCCTTTGTCGTGTCAACATATCGTATCGATTGGCCCGGGGTGTTGGTTCCGGTTGTAACCTCGCCTGGGAGACTGAGAGCACGAACGCTGCGAACGGGCCGCCACCCACGCCGAATAAATCAATCAAATCGCCGCTGGAGCCAGTAGCGACGGTAGTCGGCCGCTAGCTACAATCTCTCCGCCGAGCAATGCCACCGGCCACGCCGCCATCTAGATCGACAACCGTCCGATTGTGCTGGTTTACTGTCCCGCATGCGTGATTTATTACTGTTTATCCCATAGTTATTATTAAGTACCAATATACCAACTAGATCTAGGGTGTGATCGTTGTGCCGTGTTGTTGGACATCAATCGCTTCTGTATCTCTTCTCCATCTCTTAACAACCCGATGTGATATCAAGACATTCATAACATCAATTAAATATATTCAATCATGGCTGGCCGGATGTACCACCCAAATGAATAAATCTCCAGATGTGGAGCTCTGAGGGATCCAATGGTGAAACATGCCAACAAACTGTTGGAAATAGATAAATATAGATATTCCCCATAACTCATATACTATCGCTGGGTAGAGCCTGGTCACATATAACCTTGCCCTGATCTCAGGTCGTATTTGCGTGATACAGGAAGCATCTGTCGACGATCGTAGCAAGGTGAATTCGGCTTTAGCGAGTGGCATTCAGGCGTGAGACCTGTGCGTGCAGCCACGTGTTGGCTAGTTGCGGATGGGTGTCCAGAATATGTTATCAAACGCATATGTAAATCTTTTTATCCGATTGCAAACACGATTGACAGAATGGCGACTCCCCTCGTCTCCCGACGGTGATCGAGGTCATAGTGTTCGAGCACCGAGTACAACAACTGACCCCGATTGACGGGAAACGTTACGTGATGGATGTCGTAAGCCGGCCGGTCGCCGGTAAGAACCCTCTCGTTCACGACGGCCGTTTCGGTCGTGTATAGCTGTGATAACAGGGAATCGGTGGTCCCCGGACCGATTCCCGGTGACAGCCTGAATAGATCTCTTACATTCTTGACCACAGTCTCGTCAAGCTCCACTATGTAGACCTCCCGGTCAGGGCAGCTCACAGTCGACGCTGTGTACTCGATCGAGGACCGCTTGGTTCATTCAACTGCATACAATGAGGAGAATGTCATTAATCGCAAATATACACATATATCCGATATTTCCTAAGATGTCGCTATCTCCACCACAGGTTTCCGATGTGTTCTTGCCCTACAAATCCCACCTCGATCGATTCACAATCCTAGGTGAGGCGGATGGCTTCTGGCAGTTGGACAACCCAACGCACACGATTTCATCTTCCGGACGAAACTACACGCGACCAGACAGAATAGCACATTACCGCTGTATCGCATCGCCGCAAATCATATACTATTCAGAATTTATAAGCGGACGTCTCTGAGGCCGTCTTTCGTGCCATATTGGCAGCACATCAAGTAGATATCGAGATTCATGATTCACATTCAGGTTGCCACCACAACTCCTGGCGACCCATCGATGACGTCCGACCCTGGACGGACATACGGAGCCTACGGACGGTCAGCTCTCTCGTCCCCTGGCGTGTCTAGTGCGTCCAAGATATCTGTCGACGTTGCTGACCACGCGTACAACGTCTCCATCTCTCGAATGGCGATTTTCTTGTGGAGTTCTTTATCCACGGTGTCGTGCGATTCGATCGCCGTCGTGCAATCCCGCAGCAGAATCGTATTGTAACCGCGTTGGGACATCGCCTCGATCCCGTAATCGCGGTTGCGAACGCAAACGTTGGTAAAAAATCCCACGAAGAGGAGATGCAGAATCTCTTGGTGGGCGAGTAATCGGTGGAGTTGGTCGGCGTTGGCGACGACAAACTCGTCGTGTGCAGGGCTAAATTCGAGACGGGGATGGATCGAGAGGTCGATCGGATTGGCACGGGGCTCCGGGTGCTTCGCGTACTCGCGGTATTCGTTATCGTCATCGAGATTGCCATGCGCCGACATCCAGTAGGACGTCGCATCCCGGAACGCTCGTGGTGGCCAGTCGATGCCATCGTCTTCGCCACTATCATCGACCATGCCGAGGTCAGTTTCATCCGCATACCGTGTCCACTCCCTGTAGGTTTCCGCAACGCCGGGGCTCGGACAGTGGATTACGCTCATCTTACTCTGTCGCGCCGCGTCGAGTACCGGCCCGATCCGTTCCTGGACGACAGCATCCATGCGATCAATACTTTCCGTGAGATGATGGTTGTCCCAACAATCGACGAGAAGGAGCGCGGTTTGTTCCGGCGGCAACTCGAACTCGCTGTGTTCAAACTCGAGGTACTCTTCAGCGTTGGGTTTGTCCTGATCGACGAAGTTTCGGTAATAGCGTACCGGGAGTGTGAATGTCATGGCGCGTAGGTTTCAGTGATGAGTTCTCGACGGGGAATATCAATGGCGCCGGTGTGTATCGGATCGCCACCAGTCAAGGTTACGCGAACGAAGGCATGACGGGTTCGGATCGCTGATGACGACACCATCGATGTATTATTCCAGTGATGCCATGTAAGATACGTCTCGATAGATTATTCAACCGTACGATTTATAATCCGCTCGGTAGATTCTCAATCGGAATCTCGAGAGATGGTTAGTAATCGTTGCTACAGTGGGCTGCGACTGGAGGTTTCGTCAAGATGCCATTCAGGCAATGAGTATTGATCCATCGATTCCTCATATTGTTCCGGATGGATGAGAGTTGCAGAACATGGCTGAAAAATGTTAAAACGCAGCACCAACGCTCGGATGTCAAGCCGACAATTATCTGGATCCGGCGGCGGCACGTTTGGGCGCTTCGGGCAAAAACGGTGGTAGGTCAATTTCAGAATATCGTCCTGAGATGTGGAGTCGGAAACCTCAAACTAACTTTCAAGGCTTCAAACCGCTGAATTCAAACATCAAAACACGGCCAAATAGACAAACATCGACCGATTTTATTCGATGATATAATGTCGGAACAAAAGCGAGGCCACGTTAATACATTCCCTTTTCATTTCAAAACCAGGGAATCATGATCTTCAACTCCTTCCACTGCTTTTCAGTTCCTTGCAATCATCTGCTGGCTACCTCGAAGCCAATCGATTTATCCTGATGCCGTATTTCTCTTCGTTCATGTATGTCACACCTTTTTTTGACGTCGAGGACATCCATTGTCCCGAGACTGACGAGGCCGCGAAGGTGATTGCGGACATCTTCTGGGAGGAAAGCGTACGGGCCACGTTCAATGTTACCGGGGATAAGGCCAGAATCTTAACCGAGCGTGACCGGGAGGACGTCATCACGTCGCTCACCCGGCATGATATCGGATTTCATTCGAACACGCACTCGAGGCATCCGACGATCTCAGAATACCTGGAAAATAGCGGCTGGACGGACGGTGTGGATAAAGTCATTCAGGAGGAACGGCCGGGCATTGCAGCGGTGCGTTCGGTTTTTGGACAAGAACCGAGTTGTTTCATGCGGCCGGGGGCAACGTTCGCGGCCCAAGCGATCCATGCGGGCGGGAAACAGGGTCTCCCTTTCGTCGGATCAGCGGTAGCACATCCTCGGGAGAACGTGTTCTGGTATACGAACACGCTTCATTTTACGGATGTGTTCGGGATGTCGGATCAAGACTATGCGGCGACAGATCGCTTTGAAGAGCAGCTGTTTGAGTTCGACGACTTCCTTGAGGATGCCATTAGAAAAGATCGTGCGTGGGTTGGGGTGTTCTGTGGTCATCCCGTGACGATCCGGGCCAACGAGTTCGGGGATGTGCTCAACTTCGCCGAAGGGCGAATGCCCCCCGAGGAAGAATGGACTCGCCCGACGCTCAAATCAGCGGCGGCGTGGGACCTGGCGAAGGAAAACCTACGGCGGCTCGCCGTCTTCCTTCGCGAGAAGGACGGGGTAACGGTGGAACCGATCGACCGTTCGAGACGTCGTTTCGATGATCGACCTTCTCAAGTCGATCGAGCGGATATTCTGGACGCGGCAAATCGGGCGGCTGATGATGGCATCGTTCCGGTAACCGACTCGCTCTCGCCAGCGGAAACACTGCTCGGATTCGCCGAGTTTGTCCAATCGTACGCTCGTAATGGCGTCGTTCCCGACCGTGTTACCCGTCGGTCGATCTTAGGGCCAACGGTGGAGCCGCCAACGGCTCCCGGATCTGATGTCGTGTACTGGGACGGCCTAGTCGACGCGGCAGATCAGCTACTCGCGGCTTCCGGTGCCGGCTCGTTACCCGCAAGGGTCGAAGCCGGGGATGTGGACATCGGCATCGGGCGGATATACGTCGCCCTCGCCGTGGCGATCGAAGGGATCCGAAACGAGGCGCCGCCGCCCAATATCGATCTCCCCGACGAGCCCCGCTATCCTGCCATCGAGCAGGATCTCGAGGAGACAATTCCGTCTTGGCTCACGTCTTGGGAGATCCATCACCCGAATCTGGATCCAACTGCCCTCGTCACCCACGCCCGTCTACAAACCTGGACGATGGCACCGGCAGACACGGGATAGCCTCTCCCGATCCTAGAAGTTTGAGCCGGTCGCTCGGTAGGTTATGATCGCCACTGGTGACCAAACACGTGATACCTCTATTTATCGGAATAGTCGGTTGTGGTATCGTCGGACGGCTTCATCTCGAGAACATCTACACCGCCGACGGCCTGTTCAGGCGTACCTGCCACCGTATTCACCGGAGATGAATTCGCTGTAAGACTGCTGCTTTCAAATGAAAGC
>SKQO01000084.1 GCA_007118975.1 Halobacteriales archaeon
AAATGCGGCGCAGTATGGCGATATCCGGATCGTCATGTGACGGGACGGACCCGACGGGATTTGAACCCGCGACATCCTGGTCCGGAACCAGGGACTCTGTCCACTGAGCTACAGGCCCACATCTCGAATGTACCGTCGTCGGCAGTTTAACCGTTCCGACCTGCCCCCTCGGGAGTCAGCTTTACGGCGGTAGCGGCCCTCAATGCTACTACGAACGTCGATGTCCCGTCCGCAGAACGAAGAATTCGACCTCGACTGGTTACATCCGGACCCGTGGGTCCGATCGATTCGAGAACTCGTTACCGACATGGATGCGACGGTACCGACCGTCGTCGTCGAGGGCAAACGGGATCGGCAGGGGCTCGAACGCGCCGGGTACACGGGGACTGTCCGTCAGTGCTCCGATGCCTCGGGCATCGTTCCGTTCGCTGATTCCCTCGAAGGGACACCCGTGGCCATCCTGACTGATTACGATGGAGCGGGTCGACAGCTCAACGGCAGGTTGCGCGAGTTGCTCCCGGCCCGACGGGTTGATCCGTACTGGCGGCGGGAACTCGGATTGTTGCTCACCCAGCGAGGTCGCTATGACATCGAGGCATTAAACAACGTCTTCGATGGTGGACGGTACCGTTGACGTGCTCCAACCCATTGTGGACACGGATTCTCCCGACGGAGGTTCAACAAGGCGGCCGAGTGGTCTTCTTCGTTACCTTCACGACATCTGAATCGGCATCAAACGGAGCGGCGGAATCCAAATCTGGTCGCTGATACGTCGCCCCTGATTTCCCCAGCTCACAATCACACTGCGAACACAGACGTCTTGGAGCGACGCCTCCTCCGACCGATCGCACACGTTGGTATTGAGCCGGGACGACTGTAGTTGTCCCGTTACCCCAGCTCCGATTTCGAACTGTTCTCTCCGGCAGATCCCAATCTACGAGTAACATGACAGGCAGGACACGATATCGGCGCGGCCCCATCAGTTACTGTTAAAGACTTTTTTGAGTGTTCCACCAACTTATGCGTCGGTAGATCCTTTCATCGCACATGGACCGCCGACATCTCCTCTTGGCTACCGGGGCACTGGCCACGGCAACGCTCGCGGGTTGTCTATCAGACGACGGCACCGAACCCGACGATACAGCGGATGACGGCATCGACAATCCGAGCGGCGAACCTCGTGCCCGGCCCGATATCCCCGAAGCCGAGCTATCGGCACTCGCGGCGGACAACGCCGCGTTCGGGATGGAACTGTACCGGCGGCTGGGGGCGGAGGATGCGGACAACCTGTTCCTGTCGCCGTACAGCATTAGCGTCGCCCTGGCGATGACCTATGCGGGCGCCCGTGGCGAAACCGCCACCCAGATGGAGGAAACACTCCGCTTTACCGACGGCCAGCACGTCCATCCGATCTTCGGTGCCCTCCAGCACGAGCTTACCGCACGGGAAGAAACCGAGGATCAGGTGATGGGGGCCGACGAGGAGCCAGAATCCGTCGACGCGTTCAAACTCCGGATCGCCAATGCGCTGTGGGGACGGGAGGGCGAACAGTTTGCCGAGGCGTTCGTCGAACTCGTCGCTGACTATTACGGTGCGGGCCTTGCAGAAGCTGACTTCATGGGCGACCCCGAGGGCGAGCGCGAACGCATCAACGGATGGGTGGCAGACCAGACCGAGGAACGGATCACTGAACTCCTCCCCCCGGGATCGATCGACGCGAACACGGTCCTCGTGCTCACGAACGCCATCTACTTTCTCGCCAGCTGGCAATCCGAGTTCGATCCCGCCGATACCGCAGAGGAGACGTTCCACACGCTGGACGATGGGGAGTCGTCGGTTCCGTTCATGTACCAGAACCTCCGGACGCCGTACGCGGCGCTCGATGACCTGGAGGCGCTCGAGCTACCTTACGTCGGTGAGGAGGTGTCGATGGTGCTGATCCTCCCCCAGGCGGATGCGTTCGAAGCGGTGGAGTCGTCCCTGGACGGCGATCGTCTCTTGGAGATCTTCGATGCCCTGGGCGATTATACAGGAGATCTTTATCTTCCGAATTTCGAGGTGGAGACGGAGTTCGCGCTGAGCGAGGTGTTGATGGACCTCGGGATGGAGATCCCCTTCGGCGACGGCGCCGACTTCAGTGGCATGTTCGAACACGGCGGTGCGGGCGTCTTTATCGACGACGTGTACCACGACGCGTTCGTCACGATCGACGAGGAAGGGACGGAGGCGGCAGCCGCAACCGCGGTGGTGATGTCAGAATCCGCGCCGCCGGACTGGGGGGAGCTCCGTTTCGACCGGCCGTTTATCTTCTGTATTCGCGATCGGCCCACCAACTCCGTGCTGTTCCTCGGCCGGATCACCGATCCGGCCTAACGTCTCGGGGCGGGGAGCGGCCGGTTTTGTCTGGTCTTGCCAGCGACCGATGCGTTTCCTCGCCACTGTCGTCCATCGCTGATACCCGCTTCAGGTTGCTGGATCGATCGGTCCCCCTTGTTCATCGCACGCGTAACACCGATCTACTCCACGCCCGGAAAGCAGATACGAACGAAGATACATACCCGACATCGGCCGCCGTTCACCCCCATTGACGGGCTTCCGACCGATCGCGACGTTTACCCACGCGACACCTGTGGCCGTGCGGTCCGGCAGATTACTCCACGTTGGGTAATCCCTCGCGGGGCGGGCTGAAGACGTCGAAGGCGACGGCGGACGAGTCGGGTTCGGTGACCGCCGCGTGTTCCGCACCGCCCGGGATCAGCAGGCTCTCGCCCGCCCCGAGCTGGATCTCTTCACCATCGACGATCAGGCTGAGCGTCCCCTCGACGGCGAACGTCAGCTGCTCGTTTGGATGGCTGTGGGTGTCCACCCGGCTGTCCGGCGCCATCTCGACGATCTGTCCCTGGAGACGTTCCCCCCTGGAGAGCTGGGTGATGGTGACGCCGTCAGCGAACGCAATCCCTTCCCCTTCCACAAGTGTCCGTTTCTCGACCATGTCGAACGCAGGGTAGGCGGCGAAATGTAGCTTCGGAAACCAGGCCGACCCCGGTTCAGCGTGACACGTCTTACAGACAGCTGGCTGGGAGTCGGCTTCGTGTCATTCCGCGGTGTTCAGTAGGCCGCTTGGAGAAGCCAACACATGGCGGCCCTCCGGCCGGACGTAACGGTCTTGCTGGGTCTCCTGGCGCTGGCGGGGCTCCTCCGTGGCGCCTGGCTGCTCACAGCTCCGTTTTCCGGAGAGCCGCTCGGTCCGGACGCCTTCGTTGAGGTGGCCCCAACGGAGGATCCGGGCGCCTACGAGTCCGCGGTCCGAACGATCGTGGAGCGAAACGGAAAGGTTGTCTATCACACCGAATACGCCGTCTTCGTCGCGAGCGGTGAGGAGCGCCTCGTCGCGTTGCGTCACCCCGACGCTGCGCCTACCACTATCGTCGAAAACGAATCGGGTTTGTAACTGTTACAACCTTCAGGAATATTTGATAGTTTCCAGTAGTACTTCTGACCCACTTTCACGCTGGTTTGATGACCGTTTTACCGAAACGGGTGGAACGAGGAATGCTGCCATGACCGCGACCATCCGCCTACATGGGCGCTCTGGGCGGTCAGTGTGGCGGCCAAGAAATCCGCACGCTTGTTCGCCGTTCCGCAGGCGTGCGTGCCTCAAATGCGAACACGCGTTCCGCTGGTGCCGGGAACGTCACCTGAAGGACCAACGTGCCGCCCGGGGAACCGACCGATAGGCACGAACATAGATGGTGGTCAACCCGAGAGCGAGGCCCAGCCGCTCGAAGTGCCGATTACAGGCGATTGGTACCAAAGACCACTGAATATTGGAACGGCGCCTGGATCTACTTCGCCGAACGAGGGACCGCAAGCGAGTCATCGGGTGTTGTCGTCCCCGCAGTCGACCACGACCGATACGCCGAGATCATCGAGGACGTCAGGCTTGATCGCACCGGGACTGATAAAATTGCCGACCGACCCACCAACCTCGTCGACGTCACCCCAGGGATGAGCGATGACGACGGGACGCTCCTCGGGATCGAGAGCGTGCGTTTCCTGGCGCAACCGAGGAACCACTTACCATCGAGTCGCACACCGTGTGGGTCGACAGCGATCACCCACAGATACTGAAGGTCCGGACGGACTATGCGAGGGAGGACGGAACGAGGGTCACGCTGACCCACCGATTCGAAGCCATCGAATGTGGGTTGGGCCCATCGGCGGAGACGTTCACCCTGGTGACGATTGGCGAGGTGGAGATCAGGGACCGCCCCGCGGCGGAGACCTTCGACAGTCTCGTGGCTACGCAGGTGGCGATCGATCGCGAGCTCCAAGAACCGACGTTCCCGCCGGATGTCCGGATCACGAACGTGACAACAATGCCGGACCCCGACTCGTCAGTCGTCTGGCTCCGCCTGGTCGGTGCTGGCGAGGAATTGCGGGTGACTGTCGCACCGTCGGCCACCCACGAACTCGATGGCGTGTGGGCACCCCCCGGACGGGACTGACGTCGAGGTTGTAGAACACCCGAGTACCGTTTCCGTCCGCTGGGAGTGTGAGGGTCTTGTCTACCGGATTGGCGGCAATGCCACCCGCGAGACAAAATCGACATTGCGGAATCGATGACGTGTCCCTGAGGCCCAGCGAGCTGATCGATGCCAGCGAATGGGAGCGACACCCGGTCGCTCTGTGCCTCCCCGATTCTTGTCACCCTGCACAGTCGCAACCACGACGCCGTGAGGACCCGATGCCAAGCCAGCTCCGAACATCCTCACGACACCCGAACACTATCGAGTCTCGGCCGTCGAGACTTCCGTATGACCACGGTGGTGCAACTGACGAGCGAAGAGGTGACAGATCTCGCACGGCCAGCGGAGTATGTCGAGGCCGTTCGAGCGGGCTATCGCGATCGGGGCAACGGGGCACCGGCCGAGCCGCGGACACTGCTCACCGCACCCGACGGATCTGGCGTCCTCACTACATACGTGGCCATCCTCCCGGATGTCGGCGCGATGGGCGGGTACGTGTACACGGCAGGGTTCGAATCCGCGGACGCCTGGTTTACGCTCCCGCTGTTCGACGCCACGTCGGGCGAGCCCCTGGCCATCATCGACGGGGCGGCCATGAACCCGTTCAAAACCGGGGCGGCTGGTGCTGTGGCCATCGACGCCCTGGCTCGCGAGGACGCGAACGTGCTCGGCATCATCGGTTCCGGGTCGCAGGCATGGGGACAGCTCGTCACAGCCGCGACCGTTCGGGATCTCGATCGCGTACTGGTCTACTCGCCCACCCCCGAGAATCGAGCCGCATTCGCCGCATCCTTCGATGAGCGCTTGACGGCGACGGTGACGACCGTCGACGCAGCGGCGTCGCTCGTCCCCGAAGTCGACATTCTCATTACGGCCACGTCCGCCGATGAGCCAGTCTTCGACGGGGACCTACTCGAACCGGGGACGCATATCACGACCATGGGGCAGTATCATCCGGCACGGCGCGAGGTCGACACGACGACGATCGAACGGTCGCGGTACGTCCCCGATTTGCGGGAGCGGATCCACCGGGATGCCGGGGCGTTCATCCAGGCCCGGGCGGCGGGGGCCGTCGACGACGATCACGTCCACGCGGAACTCGGCGAGGTGGTCGCCGGCGTGAAACCCGGCCGCACCGATCCGACGGATATCACGCTGTTCGACAGCGGCGGGACGGCAATCGAGACTGTCGCGGCTGCCCGGCTGCTCTATGACCGCGCGATGGCGGCCGGTCTCGGCACCGAAGTCAGCTGGTTCCCGGCGAGCGAGGCCTTCGTCGGCCAGTGACGCGGCCGGAATGGTGAGGTTGAAATGCTCCCTCCACACAGGTTTCAGCTATGCTCCCATCTGAAACCGCAGATCCCGACGCCGAAATCGAGTTCGGCTATCGGCTCATCTATCTCAGCATCGTCTGGATCGTGCTGACGGTGCTGGCGGGCGTGTTCCTGATCGCCATCCGACCGTGGGTTGCGATCTTCTAGGGTCGGTTCACAACCAGGGTTTGTCCAGCTCTACGGGACGTTCGGGTGGCTCGCCGCACAACACGCGCCCGACGTCGGTCGCAACCTCGCGGCTTACCTTTACTCGAGACGCCTCCGAGTACCACGCCATGTGTGGCGTCACGACGACGTTTTCGAACGCGAAGAGTTCGTGATCTGCGGGCAAGGGCTCCGGATCGGTCACGTCGAGCCCCACCGCGTGGAGGCCCTCCCCTCGAAGCTGGTCGAGCAGTGCTGCGGTATCGATAATCTGCCCACGCGCAGTATTCACCACTGTCGCGTCCGGCCCGAGCCGACAAAGCGCGTCGGCGTCAACCATCCCCCGGGTTTCCGGGGTCAGCCCGGCGTGGATTGACAGGATGTCAGACCGATCGCAGAGCTGATCGAACCCCACCGGCGCGACGTTCCGTGCGGTGATGATATCATCGTCGACGTATGGATCGTGGGCGAGCAGTTCACACCCGAAGCCGCCCAACATCGTGGCCACCCGCTGGGGCACCTTCCCGAAGCCCAGGAGGCCGATCGTGGACCCTTGCATCCGGGGGATCGGGGCGGCAACCGTCCAGTCCCACGTTCCCGCCCGCGTGGCTCGATCGTATCGCGTGACCCCCCGCACGCAATTCAACATGAGGGCGATCGCCTGTGTAGCGACCTCGTCGATGCTGTACGTCGGATGGTGGACCACGACGACGTCCTTCTCTGCCGCGGCTTCGAGGTCCACGTTGTCGATGCCGATTCCCGCTCGGCCGATCACGCGAAGGTCCGTCGCGCGTCGGATAACCGTCTCCGTCACCGGGACTGCGGCGTCGACGATCAGGCCGTGTACCTCCTCGAGACGCTCGATGAGCGTCTCCTCCTCGCGAGTGACCGTCGAGATGGCCTCAGCGCCGTACTGCGAGAGAACATCGTCCTGGAGGTTGTGGTCGACGGTTTCGGCCTTCGCGTCGCTGATGAGAACCCGGTAGCTCATGCCCACGGCTTTCGGACCGGGCTACATCAATCGGCCGTCCTCGAGCCGACCGGATCAGCTCAGCGTGTCTTCGAACCAGTCGAATGCCGTCACTTGCATCTCGCGGTCGAACTTGTGCTCGCCGTCGTACCAGCGACATTCGTAGGCCTCGGAGGTACCGGCGGCATCGTATACTGCCGAGAGAATCTCGTCGGCTCGTTCCATCCCGCGGTGGGTGAACAACGGATCGCTGTGGTTGTTCAGCACGAGGGTCGGCGCCGGCACCCTCAAACCGAGCACCTCGGAGTAGTCAAGCACTGACGGACATCCCGGCAGATAACACATCCACGTGTGGGTCGCACTCTTGTTTCGAGCGTAATCACGCCACGTGGTCATCATCCCCGCACAGACGGCGCTGTCGATCCGTGGGTCCATTCCGCCCAGAAAGACGGTCCGCAATCCGCCGCCCGAGAGGCCCGCACAGCCGATGTGCGAGTCGTCTACCTCCTCACGGTCACACAGGACATCGAGAGCGCGCTGGTCCTCGGCAAGAAACACGCCCGGCCACGTCGTGCCGGCCGCGAACAACGATTTCGCCATCGTCGATTCGTGGGCTGCGGCCCACGCATCGTATGCATCGATCGATGCCGGATCGTCGTCCCGCGGTTCGGGCGTTCCGTCACGGAGATCCGTCGGGACGTCGGCGAGGCGAACCCGGCGACTCGCGAACGCGAAGGCATCGTGGACGAGGACGGCATAACCCTGTTTTGCCAGCTCGTTCGCCCACGCGCGCCCACCGTAACACTGCTCGCGATGCTCGGCGATCGTCGGATGGATGTCCGCATCAGTGTCGGCGATTTTCCGGTGCCCGAAGTACTTCTGACCGCCGTGGTCGTGGAGGCCGAGCACCCCGGGGAGCGGTCCGGTGGCATTCGCGGGTCGAAGGAAGACCGCGTCGGTTGGTGGGCCATAGGGTAGTTCCCAGGTCAGTTCCTCGACGTGAAGCCCGTCGGACTCGTATGTTCGTTCCGTCCGGGGGACCGGCGTTCCCCCCGTTTCCGGTCTGGCCAAGCGGTCCGAGACGTACTCCCGGGTTTCGGCTCGCCAGGCGTCGACGTCCTGGTCGGGTTGTGACCGGAGCGAACGGGTTCCCGGGTCGGGCGCCAGCGAGGCCGCCCAATCGCCATAGGCGCCGATCATCGATTTCTCGGGCATTGTGGGTGGGGACGCGCCGATCCGGGGAAAAGGTGTGGCATCCGGTGTGGGCCACATTCCGTTCCGCCCGATTCGTCGGAATGGGTGTGATGCGGTAGACCCGCGTTACTCGACTTCGTCTCGCCTGACGATCGGATGGTGGCCGAATCCGTGACGCAGGTGATTCGTGAGCCGTCTGGCGAACCGTTCGTCGGTTCGACTGTCGAAGCGTTCGGCAAGGGCGGTGTAGATCAGGGGGACCGGGACCTCCTGTTCGATGGCCTCCTGGACGGTCCAGGATCCCGTCGAGCCACCGGCGACGTAATCCGCGACGTCGCCCAGTTCGTTCCCCTCTTGCTCGAATGCCTCCTCGCACAGCTCGAGCAGCCAGCTCCGGATGACAGAGCCGTTGTTCCAGGTTCGGGCGATCGCCTCGAGGTCGAGGTCGTACCGGCCGTTTGCGAGCAGCTCGAACCCCTCTCCGTAGGCACCCATGATCGCGTACTCGATCCCGTTGTGGATCATCTTGACGTAGTGGCCGGCCCCGCTCGGTCCCATCCGGTGATGGCCGGCCGGCCCGGTCGCCACGGCGTCAAATACCGGCGTCATGGCCTCGTAGGCCCACGCTGGTCCCCCGACCATCAACGAGAAGCCGGTTTCCGCGCCGGCGGGCCCCCCGCTGGTGCCGCAGTCGAGAAATCCGGCGTCGATGGCCGCGGCGCGATCGATCGACGCCCGGTAGTTCGAGTTGCCAGCATCGACTACCACGTCCTCCGAATTGAGCGAGTTCGCCAGCTCCTTGAGGACAGCATCCACCGGCTCACCGGCGGGTACCATAAGCCAGAGACGCCGGGGTGTCGACAGTTCGTCACAGAGGTCGGCCAGGGACGAGACTGTCTCGAAATCGACTCGATCACGGGCGGCGGCATCGCGGTCGAAGGCGAGGACATCGTGACCGGCACTCGAGACGCGATCACCGACGATCCTCCCCATCCGTCCGAGGCCGATGAGGCCGAGTTGCATGCGAGAGCCTTTCGCGTGGCGGTTGTAGGGATTCCGATTACGGCGGCCGCGGACGCGAAGATTTATCAGATCGACCCGCGATTCTTTTCGATATGAGCGCCGCTCCAGTAGTACGCGGGCACGAGCCAACGTCCTGAGCGGCCGATTTTTGCCGCGGGTGACCGGCCGCTGACACTCCCCGGCGAAGCGCACGAGCACACGACGTGATTTCCATGACCGAGATGCCAGAGACGTACGAAGCGAGCACCATCGAAACGCGGTGGCGGGAGGCCTGGCGCGACAGCGACGTGTACCGATACCAGGGCGACAGCGACCGCGAGTACATCATCGACACGCCGCCGCCGTATCCCACCGGCGATCTCCACATCGGCCACGCCCTCAACTGGCTGTACATCGATTTCGCGGCCCGGTATCACCGCCTGATCGGCGACGACGTGATGTTCCCGCAGGGATGGGACTGCCACGGCCTGCCGACGGAAGTGAAAGTCGAGGAGAACCACGACATTCATCGGACCGACGTGCCTCGGGACGAGTTCCGCCAGCTGTGCATCGAGCACACCGAGGACCAGATCGAGTCGATGCGGGAGACGATGGAGCAGCTCGGCTTTTCGATCGATTGGGAGCAGGAGTATCGCACGATGGATCCCGAGTACTGGGGGCTTACCCAGCGGTCGTTCGTCGAGATGTTCGAGGACGACCGGGTCTACCGCGACGAACATCCTGTCAACTGGTGTCCCCGGTGCCAGACGGCGATCGCCGACGCCGAGGTCGAACCTATCGAACGCGAGGGCACCCTCCATTATCTCACATTCCCCGGCGTGGACAACGACGGCATCGAGATCGCGACCACCCGCCCGGAGTTGCTAGCGGCCTGTGTCGCGATGGCGGTCGATCCGACGGACGAACGCTTTGAGGACCGGATCGGCGAGACCTTCGAGGTGCCGCTGTTCGGTCAGGAAGTGGAACTCATCGGCGACGAGAGCGTCGACAGCGAGTTCGGGACCGGGGCGGTGATGATCTGTACCTTCGGTGATAAACAGGACGTCAACTGGTGGGCGGAGTACGACCTCGAGCTCAGGACGGCGTTCACCGAAGATGGTCATCTAAACGAGCTGGCAGGGGAATACGAGGGGCTGCGGATCCCCGAGGCGAAAGACGCGATTGCCGCCGATCTCGACGGGGAAGGGTACCTGAACGAGGTGGAGCCCACCGACCAGATGGTCGGGTCGTGCTGGCGGTGTGACACGCCGATCGAGATCCTCTCGAAGGAACAATGGTTCGTCACCATCGACCAGGATGCCATTCTCGAGCGGGGGCAAGAAGTCGACTGGATCCCCGAACACATGTACGACCGCCTCGAGGAGTGGACGCTCGGGATGGACTGGGACTGGGTGATCTCCCGCCAGCGGGTGTTCGCCACCCCCTTCCCGGCGTGGTTCTGTGCCGACTGCGGCGAGCCACACGTCGCGCCGATCGAAGACCTGCCCGTGAAACCGGGGGAGGCTGCCCCCTCGATCGAGCGCTGTCCGGCATGTGGTGGCGGGGACTGGATTCCTGAAACGGACGTGATGGACACGTGGATGGACTCCTCGATCACGGCCATGGTCGTGGCCGGATGGCCCGACGAACCGTTCTCGCCCACCGCACTCCGACCACAGGGTCACGACATCATCCGGACCTGGGCGTTTTACACACTCCTCCGGACCGAGGCGCTCTGTGAGGCGCGACCCTGGGACGATATCCTCATCAACGGGATGGTCTTCGGGGACGACGGCAACAAGATGTCCAAATCGCGGGGCAACATCGTCGCCCCCACGGAGGTCGTCGAGGAGTACGGCGCTGACGCCTTCCGACAGTCGATCGCCCTGGGTGGCCAACCCGGCAGCGACGTGCAATTCCAGTGGAAGGAGGTCAAAAGCGCCGATCGTTTCCTCACCAAGGTGTGGAACGCCACCCGGTTCGGGCGCACGCATTTCGACGAGGAGACCCCGGATATCACCGACCCGGCGCTCCGTGCCGCGGATCGCTGGCTCCTCTGGCGGCTCCAGGAAGTCGCCGATGACGTGGGAGCGGCCATGGACGAGTATCGCTTCGATGCGGCGCTCCGACAGCTCCGGGAGTTCATCTGGAGCGACCTCGCCGACGACTACGTCGAACTCGTGAAGGGGAGATTGTACGAGGGGCGACCGGGCGAGCGTGACGCGGCACGCTATACGCTCTTCATCGCGTTGACGGCATCCTTGCGGATGCTGTCTCCCTTCTCACCGTTCGTCACCGACGAGCTCTGGTCGCATCTCCCGACCAAGGCGGACAGCATTCACGCCGCGAGCTGGCCGGATGTCGAATCGCCACGGGTCGACGATCGGGACGCCGGTGAGCTGATCGTCGACGTCGCCGAGGCGGTCAGGCGGTGGAAATCGGACCAGGGGATTGCGCTCAATGCCGAACTCGAGCGGGTCGAGTTGTACCCGGAAATCGAGACGAGCGAGGAGTACGGCATCGACACCTACGATCTCAGTAATGCGGTCAACGCGCCCGTGTATCTCAGGTCCGGGACGCCGTCGATCGAAATCGTCCCGGTGGAAGTCGAGGTCGACCAGCGGGTCGTCGGCCCGGAGTTCCGCGACCAGACAGGCGCCGTCGTGCAGGCGCTCCAGGATGCCGATCCCGCGAGGGTAAAACGAGAGAAACGGAGGCAAGGAGAGATCGAGGTGCAGGTGAACGGGGAAGTCCTCCTGGTCGATGGCGAGGCAGTGACAGTCCGGGAGGAACAGCGGGCCGAAAGCGGGGAAGAGGCGGCGCTCCTCGAAACCGAACACGCCCAGGTCGTCGTGGTGCCCTGACCGTCCTCACCCGGCGTCAGTATCGCTGAGCCGTTTGCCGATCCGGTAGCCGAGGTAGGTCGTCACCAGGAAGAACGTCCCGAGCACGAGCGCACCCGCCATCTGGCCAGGGCCAGAGATCCCGAGATGGGTGAACGCCCCGATGATGGCCAGCAGGACGGCCAGCGCCAACATCACCTTCCACGGTTCGAGCATGCTGGAAGTACGGGGCAGGACGCTGGTAAAGATGCCGGCCCGGAGCACGCACCGTCTGCGTCGGGTCACCTCAAGGTCTACCTGTTCACTCTGGGTTCTGGCGGGATCGGCAGTCGTCGTCGGTTTCGGATCCCCAAGGGTATTGGTCGTGCGCGGGCCTTCCCACGGTGATGACCGGCGTGACCCGGTTTGAGTACGAACCACCGACGATCTTGCATGGGGCGAACAGCGTTTCCTCCCTCGATTCTGAGCTCGATCGTCTCGACGACGAGCGGGTAATGATCATTACGAGTGGAACGGTCGGGCGTACTACCGATGTCATGCAACCGGTGACATCGACCCTGGGTGATCGTCTCGTCGCCACGTTCGACGAGGTGACTCCGGCAAAGACGCTGGGGACGGCGGCCGCGGCGGCACGCCGTGGCACCGAAGCGCAGGTCGACGCCCTGATCGCCCTCGGCGGCGGGGCGAGTCTCGACAATGCGAAACTCGTCAGCCTTCTGTGTGCCCACGACGAGCCGACAACCGATGTCGCAACGAGCATGGTCAAACGAGGAAGCGTATCAGTTCCGGAAACCGGCGCGTTCCTCGATATTTTCGCGATTCCGACCACCTTGCCCGGGGCAGACCTCTCCCAGGCGGCTGGTGTTGGACTCACGATGGACACCGCGGTCGAAAGCGGCGCTGACGTTCCCGGCGGCGGCGTGTCGGATGCACGACTCATGCCGGCCGCAGTGTGCTATGACCCCACCATTGTTGCGACGACGCCCGCCGATATCCTCGCTCGGTCGGCCATGAACGGGTACGACAAGGGCCTGGAGGCGATCTACAGTCGCTATCACACGCCGGTCACCGACGCGACCGCAACGAGGGGATTGGCGCTTCTCCAGTCGTCCCTCCCCGCAATTATGGACGAGGGGACCTCAGTTGCATCCCTTTCCCGAATTCTCGAAGGCATCGCCCTCGTACAGTACGGCTTATCGAGTCCGGAGATGTACCGTGCCTCCATCATCCACGCGTTCGGTCACGCGCTCACTGACGCCTATCGCATGCAGCAGGGTGTCGCGCATGCGATCGCGGCACCCCACGTCCTCTCGTATCTTTTCGAGCAAGTGGACGCCCGGCGCGAGCTGCTGGCGAGTGCAGTAGACGTCGACCCCGACCCGGATCCAGCCGATGGTGTTGTCGACACTGTTACCGAGACCCGAGACGCCCTGGGGCTCCCCAGCTCTCTCCGGACGGTCGATGGTGCCGACCCGGCGGACGCTCCTGCTCTTGCAACGGCAGTCCTCGGGGATTCGTTCATGGGTGCTGTTCCTCGGGGGCTCGAGCCGACCCACGGTGAACTGGTCGACGTGTTCGAGGCGATGTGGTAACCGCCGCCAAGAGTCAGTGATCCCGCCCCGGCGGCGCGCCCCGAATCGCGTGTTCCTCGGCGTCGATCTCGAGGTCGTCGATCGCAGCACGCATATGCCTGGACGCCACGTACTCCGCTCCCTCCTCCAGTCGGTGGTAATGGGCGCGAGCAAGGACCTCGCCTCGTCGTTCCGCCGGGACGGCGAACTTGTCCGCCACGAGCTCGATCGTCAGTCCGTTCGGATCCTCGGTGTATAGCGAGTGAAAGACGCCCCGGTCGAACTCTGAAACCGGGTAGCCGGCCGATTCGAGCGCGTCGGTGATCTCTTCCAGTTCTTCCCCGGCGACCCGAAACGCGAGGTGATGGACGTGCCCCGGGTCCGGGCTGGCGAGGTCGGTCGTGTTGCGCTCGTCGCTCACGAAAAAGGAAATCAACCGGCCGTCACCGGGATCGAAAAAGAGGTGGGTGATCTCCTCGCGGTCGAGGTTCGGTTGGCTGAGTACCAAGGAGCAGCCGAGGATGTCGCGATAGTATTCGATGGTCGCGTCGGTGTTGGTTCCTTCGAGCGTGATGTGATCGACCCCCCGGACATGGAACGTGCTGTCCGGCGGGGCGGGATCGACCATCTCGTCTGTTGCGCCGGTCATTCGTCGCCCTGCTAGTGGACGGGACGGTGAAAGCGTTGTGGGGGGCGGGGGAGTACCCGCCCTCGAGCTGAATGACGGCGTCACCGCATTACCGGCTGAGCTCGCTCGTCGATACGCCTGAGGTGTATCTGTGCCGTCCATCCGATCGACTCGGGCTGGCTGGATTGTCCACGATCTTCCGGGGACGTTCCCGGCCGCTTTCCAAGCGTTGAAGATACGGGGGTCTTGACTGAACAGTTAGTCACGGTTCCGCAGCAGGGGCCGACGAGATGCCGTCCGTCAGTGGTGAGATCAACGCGATGTTCATGGCGTCGGGAGGGATGCCCGAATGGAGCTGAGTCGATTGCCCAACCCGATCCGGGGGACGATCCTCTGGATCGGGCTGTTACTGGCGAGGCTGGGGCTCGTGAGCGAGCGCCGCATCCGGCGCATGACCGACCTCGCCTGGCCTCGAATCATCACCGGGCTCTCCCGGATGTCCAAAAGCGCGGTCGACGTGGCGATGGTGGGCATCGCGGTCGGCCCGGCGGCGATTGCGGGGCTCGGGTTTGCGGGCCCGTTCTGGGCGATCGCCTTCGTCGTCGGGGGTGGCATGGCGACCGGGACGATCGCGTTGGTTTCCCAGCGGTACGGGGCGGAGGCATTCGACAAGCTCGGACAGGCGGTTCGCTCGAGCGTCTTCACGGCCACCATCGGGACACTCCCGATCGTCGCCGTGCTCTGGCTGTTCCCGAGCGAACTGATCGGACTCCTGACCGACGATACAGCCGCCATCGAACAGGGCGCTGCCTACCTCCGGGTCGTCGCCCTGGGCATCCCCTTCGCCGCATTGAACCTCGTCGGCGGACGGGTGCTGATCGGTGCGGACGACGCGTGGACCCCGATGGTCCTCCGGGCAGGCGGGGCGCTCGCCAATATTGCGATCAACGCGGTGCTGATCTTCGGGCTTGGCATGGGTGTCGTGGGTGCGGCACTCGGGACCGTGTTGGCCAATGTCGCTGTGATGGTCGCCTTCACCGTTGGCCTGTTGAACGGAGGGCTACCCATTATCGGGCAGTTTCCGGTGACCGTGAGTCCATGGGGGCGATACGTCCACCTCGAGACCATTCGGGATCTAATCAAGATCAGTACACCCGTCATGGCCCGGAACTCGGTGTGGACGGGGGCCCGGTTCCCCCTGATGGCGTTCCTGGCGCTCTTCGGTTCCCACGTTGTCGCCGCGTACGTGATCGCCGAGCGCATCTGGGGACTGATGAACACTCCCGGCTGGGGATTCGGGCTGGCGACCAGTAGCCTGGTCGGCCAATCGATCGGTGAGGGGGATATGGACGAGGCAGAACAGTGGAGCCACGATATCGTGAAAGTGTCCGTGGCGACCTATGCCATCGGCGCAGCGATCGTGTTCATCTTCACCGAACCGATCGTCCATCTGTTCTTAGAGGAGAGCGAGGCAACAGCGGAGACGCTGGCGGTTGCCATTCCCCTGACCTACGCGGCGTGCATTGCAGTCGTTACCCGCGGCATTACCGGCACGTATGCCGGCGCGTTGGACGCCGCGGGGGACACGAGCTGGACGTTTTACGCCTACGTCATCGGGATGTTCGGGTTCACTGTCCCCATCGTCTACATCGGCGCCACGACGGCACTCGGCATCTGGGGGCTGTATCTGTCGTTTTTCGGCCAGTCACTGATTCCCGGTCTTGTCAACTACTACCGGTTCTCGACCGGCAAATGGAAGGTGGTCAGCGAGCAGTACCGGCCGGAGACAGGCGCCGTGGCGGACTAGTGGGTACGCGGTGAACCTGCCGGTGCCATGGGCGGGAGTTTTGATACGTGGCGGCGTCCGTCCAGCATGGATCATCGCCTCGTGTGCCAGGCTTGCGGTACCGAGTACGACCCCCGCGTCGATCTGTGGGTCTGTCCGACGTGCGATCCTTCGGAGTCGGGCTGGCTGGACGTCCAGGGTGAGCTAACCGGGCTCGACAGTACTTCACTCCCGTTCGGGGACGACGGGGAAACGCGGGACATGTGGCGGTATCGCGATCTATTGCCCGTGCTGACGGACGAACCGATTAGCCTGGGCGAGGGATGGACACCCCTCACACGACTCGATCGGATTTCCTCGTGGGCGGGAGTCTCTGTGCGGCTGAAAAACGAAACTGTCAACCCGACGTGGTCGTTCAAGGATCGATTGAATGCCTTGGTGGTCTCGAATGCGCGCGCGAAGGGATATACCCGGATCGCTGTCAGCACTACCGGCAATCACGGAGCCAGCACCGCTGCATACGCGCGCCGGGGTGGGCTCAATGACGTGATCGTCCTGCTCCATCCAGAGAGCCAGCGGCCCGCCCGCATCCAGGTACGAGCCTCCGGCGCAGCGGCCGTCGTCACAGATGCGAACGGACGCGGGGAACTGCTCGCGCAGCTGGTCGAACAGGGATGGTATCCGACGACCAGGACGCCGTCGATGATGACGGGCCTGCCGTACGGTTACGAGGCCTACAAGACAATCGCCTACGAGCTGGTCGAACAGACCGATAGTCTCCCCGACGCCGTGTTCGTCCCCACCGGGCTCGGTGACGGGTTCTACGGCATATGGAAGGGGTTCAGGGAGCTCCACGAGCTCGGGATGATCGATGAGCCGCCCCGAATGATCGCGGTCCAGCCCGCCGAGCAGGCGCCGCTGGTAGCTGCGGTGCAGACAGGGACAACGGACGTCTCGATCCCGGCAGATTCGCCGCCGATTACGATTTCGAGTGCCACCGCGAACGTCGCCCCGCATGCCTATCGTGCGATCGTCGAATCCGACGGATTTGCCGTTCCCGTCGAACGCGAAACGCTCGAAGAAGCAATACGGAAGACCGGTGCCGATGGCGTGTTTCTCGAACCTGCCAGCGCGCTCGCGACGGCGGGTCCGCGGTGCGCCGTCCAGGCAGGTCACCTCGATGGCGATGAGGAGGTGGTCGCCATCGGCACCGGGTCGGGGGTCAAATGGCCGGCCCACGCGGAACCGATCGTCGGTTCCGTCCCGACGATCGAACCTACCGTGGACGCTCTGGCCGAAGCAACCGGGATGGACCTCGGGTGATCCGGGCTGGTGGCCGAAGTTAAGGTGTGACCGGCGACAGTGACCAACAGGTCACGATGTCACCAGACCAGCCGAACGTGCTTCTCATCACGTCAGATCAGCAACACTGGAACACGCTCGGCACGATAACCGAGGAGATCGATACGCCGAATCTCGACAGACTGACGCACCAGGGGACCCGTTTCGACCGGGCGTACTGCCCGAACCCGACCTGCACGCCGACCCGTGGGTCGATTATCACCGGGAAACCGCCGAGTCAGCACGGTGGGTGGTCCTTGGGGACAAAAGTGCGGGAGGATCAGCCGTTTATCGGCGACGTGCTTGGTGCCGCAGGCTACGAAAGCGCGCTGATCGGCAAGGGACACTTCCAGCCCACTGCCAGTACGGAGGAATTCGAATCGATCGAGGCAATGCCGACGTTGCAGGATATCGAGTTCTGGGCGGATTTTCACGGCCCCTATTACGGGTTCGACCACGTCGAACTGCAACGCAACCATGCCGACGAAGCACTGGTTGGGCAACACTACGCGCTGTGGATGGAGGAGCAGGGGTTCGATCAATGGCCCGAGCACTTTCGCGAACCGACCGGGACGCGGGAGCGACAACGAGGTACCTGGTCGCTTCCCGAGGAATACCACTATAACTGTTGGACCGCAGCACGAACAAATGACCGGCTCGAACGGTACGCAGACCGCCAGCAGCCGTTTTTCCTGTGGGCCAGCTTCGCGGATCCCCATCCACCGTATCTGGTCCCCGATCCGTGGTCGACGCAGTATGACCCGTCGTCGGTGACCGTACCCTCGATCGAGCCGGGCGAACACGACCGAAATCCGCCGCATTTCAAGCTTACCCAGGAAGCGGATCCCGACTTCTCGGCGTTCGAAGAGACTGGCGAGTCCATTCACGGCTGTCGCTCGCACGTCCACGACCGGGAACAGCTCGCGGAGAACATCGCGATATACTATGGCATGATCAGTTTCATGGATCAACAGATCGGTCGGATCCTCGATCGTCTCGACGAACTCGGCCTCGCCGAGAACACCGTCATTGTCTTCACCAGCGACCACGGGCACCTGTTCGGCCAGCACGGCCTGATCGCGAAGGGGCCATTCCACTACGAGGACCTGCTCCGGGTGCCCTTTATCGCCCGGTACCCGGGCGCCATCCCGGCCGGGGAGACGTCCGATGCGCTGTTGAGCCTCACCGACTTCACCCCGACCATCCTTCGGTTGTGCGGCCTGGAGCCGCCACGGGAGATGGTGGGCGTGGATCAGTCATCCGTGTGGCGAGGGGTCGAACGATCGGCCCGGGATCATGTCGTCGTCGAGAATCGACACGAACCGACGACGATTCACCTGAAGACGTACATCGACGACCGGTACAAACTGACGGTCTACTACGATCGTGAATACGGGGAGCTGTTCGACCTCGAGGCCGATCCTGCCGAGGTGAACAACCGCTGGAATGATCCGGAGACCCAGGAGCGAAAGGCCGCATTAACCCGCAACCTCCTGTTCGCCGAGATGGGCAAGGAACCGCGTTGGATGCCGCGCATCTCCAACGCCTGAGGACGCGCACCTTGACTCGGTTGTCCGACCCGCTCGACGACAAGAATCATCACCGTCTCGTCGGGATTACACCCATGGACCGGCCACACGCACGAGACGTGAGAGAACGGGAAACCGCGGATGCGGGATTCTCCCGCGGCTGGGGGGAGCATTTCCAGCCCTGCGAACGGTACTGGATCGACTGCCACACGCATATGCGTGAGGAGACATCCGATGCAATTGGAGCGGTAATCGAACCGTGGCACGAACGGCTCGAGGCGTGGCGATTGCGTCGTCACCTCGCGATGGACGGAAATCCGGAGCACGCCGACGACTTCGGCGCGGTCGCTCAGGCGGACGACAGGTTCCGGTGGCTCGTCTGGATGGACCACGACGAACCCGATCTAGCTAACCTCGAAACCTGTCTTTCAGCGGGTGCAAGCGGCCTCAAACTACACAACGCGCCAGTGATCAGGAGCGGAACTGACCCAACTGTCTGGCATCGCGACGGCTGGCACGACGTGTTCGAACGCATGGCGGCCGCCGACAAACCCGTACTCTGGCACGTCACCCAGCGCCTGACGGATTCACCCTACACCGGCGGCGGCCGGCACAGCTACTGGTCTGACGGTTGGGAGGCGGGCGTGGAATACACGAACGAGGACTTGTTACAGTCGTTCCTGGCGGTCGTCGACGAGCATCCGAACACCGACTTCATCGGTGCCCATCAGTTGCATCTTGGATTCGATCGACTGCACGCACTCCTGCGAAATCATCCAAACCTCCACTTCGATACCAGCATCGGCTGGTTCGTCCGCTGGGGCGACCGACTCCACCCGGAGGATCGGGACCGGGCACGGTCGTTCGCCATGGAGTGGTCCGATCGTATCCTGTTCGGGACCGACTGTGTGCTCGGTTCCGAGCTGATGGGAGAATACGTCTATCAGCAATTTCTCGGACACGTCCGGTATCTCCGCCAGCTGCAATTATCTCACGAACCGTTGCAGGCGATCTCACACCGAAACGCCGAGCGTCTGTTTGGCTTTGATTCCATGGACGTCCCGCGAAAGGGCGCCTTGCGCCCCTGAGGAACGTCGACTTCGGCACATATGCCCGCCTCCGGGTACTTCTGTCCCTGCGAGTCAGGTCCAGGGAGGTCGACTGTCCTTGCGCGCTGTCGCTGTTCGTGCGAATAGCCAGGATTCGTGGCCAGCTGCAATCGCTCGACGATCGTCCAACCTCTTTCCGAACGGTTTTCGACCCGCTGGATGATCTCCAACCAGGGAGTAGAACATGGCGAGAACTGCAGACGACGAGACGATCGAACTAGGATTCACTGGTGTCGGCGCCCGGGGGGCCGGGCTCGCACGTCGATGTCTGACAATGGAAGACGTCGAGATCAGGGCGGTCTGTGACGTCCAGGATCGACGGCTCGATGCCGTTTCCGAACGAGTAACCGACGAGGGCCGACCGGCGCCAAACACCTATCACGACCACCAGGAGATGCTGGCGGCGGAGGATTTAGACGGCGTGGTGATCGCCACCTCGTGGCGCTTCCACCTGCCGATGGCGATACAGGCGCTCGAAGCCGGTGTGTGGCCGGGACTCGACGTCGGCCCCGCCTCATCCGTCGAGGAATGTTGGTCGTTGGTGGACGCCGCCGAGGCGAGCGATGCGCGCTGCATGCTCCTGGAGAATGGGTGTTTCGGCCGCGACCGACTGTCCGTGCTCAACATGGTTCGACACGGCCTCTTCGGCGAAATCGTTCACGTCGAATGTGGCTACTGTCACGACTTGCGAGGACGGCTGAACGACGTTTCCGGTACCTCGCGGGAGGACTCCGCCCGGGAGTTATCCGGGGGCCGGTACTTCCGGGGGATCCAGCACGAGAAACGCAACTGCGATCTCTATCCGACCCACGGCGTCGGTCCGTTGGCTACCTGTCTTGACATCAATCGCGGCAACCGCTTCCTTTCGCTAACATCGACCGCCTCCAAAGCCCGGGGACTGGCGGATTGGGGGGAACGCCACCTCCCGGAGGATCATCCGAGTCGGGGGCTCGACTGGCGTCACGGCGACATCATTACGACGGTGATTCGCTGCGCGAACGGGGAGACGATGACGGTGACCCACGACGTCAGTCTGCCACGTCCGGACAACTCGAAGCGATTCATGGTCCGGGGAACACGGGGCATGTGGCAGGAAGAACAGGACGCCGTCTACATCGACGAGCAAAGCCCCGATCACGAGTGGGAGGACTTCGCCGACTATCGCGACGAGTACGAACATTCACTCTGGGACGCGTATCAGGAGACGGGTGTCCGCGGTGGTCACGGGGGTGCCGATTATCTGGTGCTTCGGGGCTTCGTGGAGGCCATCAAGCAGGACGTACGGCCGCCGATCGACGTCTACGATACGGCCGCCTGGCGGGCGGTTTCGCCGCTTTCCGAGGAATCCATCGCACAGGGGAGCGAACCTGTGGCGTTTCCGGACTTTACGAACGGTCGCTGGATGACCGACGAACCGATCTTCGATCCACCCGCGGCGGCTGACGACGATCGGGTGAGCTTCGACAGTTTGCTTGAAGGCGAGTAGCGCTCCCTCGGACCGCTCGATCATCAGGACTTCCGGACTGCGTGTTCGATTAGGGCATACCTTGAACGAGCCGGAATTGAGGTAGCTACGGACCAGAGCTGTCCGGAATTGTACGTGCCAGATCGTTTCGACGACACGTGACGAATCTGTCGAATCCTAGAGGTCCTCCGCCATCGAGATGTAGGGACCGTAGGTGCAGTCATCAGACCACCCGGGGTGATGGCAATCTGCCCCAGTCGAAGCTCCACGGGAGGTGGATTGAAGGCGACTGGAGGCAGTCACGTTCGTATGCGCCGCTATGGTACCAGGATGCGACAGGAGGCGTCCCCCCGATGAAAGCCGCGTGGGATTGGGCATTACCGCGAGAGACGGTCCGCGAGGAACGGGAATTGGTCAACTTTGCAGCTGATCTCGGATTCGATACGCTCATCGTGCGGCGGCCGACCGACGAGATGGTGGATGTCGGACACGAGCGGGGCCTGTCGGTTCTGCAGATCCTCAACGGGCGGCCGCCGTCGACATTTACCGACGAACACCCGACGTGTCTCCAGGAGATTCATCCCGTCGAGGAGGGTATCTTGGCGGCGATCGCCGACGGGCCCGACGGGTACCATCAGCTGGCCCATCGCTGGTTTCCGCCGGTCCTCGGCGGCGACTTCTACTGTTTCGAACAGGAGGAGAGCCTCCGATCGGTCGAGGGTCGAATCGAAGCGGCACTCGACGTCGCCGACGGCATCGCCTTCGATGGGTTCGGCTTTCGGAACCATTACGCCTGTTTTTGCGAGGCATGCGAGGGACGACGGGAGCGACTGGACATGCCCCGTCTCGAAGCGATCGAGAAAGTCGGGCGTGATCAACTGATTTCCACCTCAGAACGCTTGTACGACCACGCAAAGTCCGTCGCTCCGGACGCAGTGATCACAAATCACGTCTGGCCGCCGTTCCGCCCGGACCCGACGTACGGTCGGGATCTGCGGCTCGATTATTGTACACAGACCATCGCCTGGTTCTACCGGCCCAACTGGAGCAAGGATCGCGTTCGGGATGAAGCTGAACGACACGCCCGGCTGGCAGGGGAAGCGAACACCTTTGTTCCGTTCATCGGCATGCACGACGAAGAAGGCGTCCGACGCTCGCCCGGGCAGTTGCAGATCGAACTGGAGATCGCGCTGGAATACGGCGATGGACACGTCACGCTCTGTACGCTCGGTGCCCCACACGCCTCCCCGGACCATGCAGCGGTGGTCAGCGATGTGCTCTCGACCGAGGCGGCCGGGTAGCCGATCGACCGCGTCGCAAGCTCCATTGAGTCACGGGTTCATCGGTTGCTCGATGTGTGAATCGAAGCCAATGAGAGGAATCTACTGATCCGCAGCTTTTTGTGACTGCTCCATGGTTCCGATGCCAGGATGAATGTGCTCGTCACGGGAGCGAACGGGACGATTGGTACGGCGCTACGCGAGCATCTGGGGAACGACCCAATGTACGAGTTCACGTGGATGGATATCGAGGACCACCCGGAACACGAGACGCTGGTGGCGGACACGACCGACCGCGATGCGGTCAGGGACGCCGTTGCGGGGCAGGACGCGATCGTCGCGCTGGCAATGGCCGACTATCTCGGGGCAGCCTTCGACACGTCGATCTCCTATCACGAGGGGTTCCCCCAGCCGATCCAGGAGATCTGCTATCTGCTCGGAGCCGCACGTCAGAACGACGCCGAAGTCGTCTATGCCTCCTCCAATCACGCCGTCGGCCTCTACGAGGTTAGACACAAGCCGGACATCTACTATCCGGATTTCGACTTTACAGTGGATCACGAGACTCCACAAGCGCCGGACTCGCGTTACGGGGTCGGTAAGGTGCTCTGTGAGGGGATGGGCCAGCTTGCCGCGGAGGTGCACAGCGTTCCGTTCTATTCGCTCCGTATCGGGGCGGTACGGGGCGAAGCATCGGACCACCCCTATGGCGACGTCGAGCGGGCTGTCGAGCGCAACGAACTCGAGCGAGAGAGTGATGAATACCGGGAGCGAGTCGCCCGGATGAAAGCGATGTGGCTTTCGCGACGGGACGCTGCCCACCTTGTCGACTGTTGTCTCAAAGACGACAGCGTGACGTACGATGTCTTCTACGGGGTCAGCGAGAGCGAACACGCGTGGTTGGATATCTCCCACGCAAAGGAGGTGCTGGGATACGATCCACAGGACGATTCAAGCGAGTGGGACGGCCCGCCCACCTAGCGTGAGGAAACTTGACATCCACCTCCGCGTGAACACGGAGGGATCCCACGGCACCGCACCGCTGGATTGGGATATTACGGTTTGCAGTC
>SKQO01000169.1 GCA_007118975.1 Halobacteriales archaeon
TCGACCACGAAGAACAGGAACGCATCAGTCACACGGTCGCAGAACTGCTCGATCTCCTCGGGAAGACCCACACGATGGCGGTTTTGAGCGCGTTCGACGAGGAACCGCTCCGATTCAGCGACCTCGAAACCGAACTCGACATCGCGTCGAACACGCCCTCGACGCGTTTACAGGACTTGACGGAAGCAGGGCTGCTCGACCGTGAGGCCTACGACGAAGTCCCGCCTCGCGTGGAATATACGCCAACGGAGAGGGCGGAATCGCTGTTCCCCGTGTTCGCCCAGCTTCATACGTCGTGTTTACGTGCCCACCGTTCGATGTTAAGGACTCCATTCACAATCATCTCGGGATCCCAGCAATCGTTCTGTGCCAGTTGGGAGGTGATATGATACCCACCCTGAGAGCACCCGTACGCGATCACTACCTCGCCCCAGGGTTGCGTATCGACCCATCGAGCGAACGCGGCGATGGGACCCTCATTCCAGCAGTGCGAGGACGTTCCCGCCGCGCACGCGATCCTTTTCGGCCTCGTCGACGGGGAGGTACTTCGCGAAGTAGTGGGAGTCGAACGCCTTGAACGGGAGCTGTGTGCCCGTGACGAGGTGTTCCGTGCCGAAGTGGTCTATGACCTCCTCACCCTGATACGGCCACCACATGTAGAAGTCGCCGAGCGTGAACAGCGTCTTTCCGGTGCGGACCCGGTTTCGGTACCGGACCCCCTCCGGCCGGACCTCGGTCGTCTCCTCCTTGATCCGATCGGCGTGGTTCCAGGCGTCGGCGATCACGACGTCTGTTTCCGGGCAGTCTCGCAGCAGCTCGATCAGCTGGTCCACCTGTTCGCTGGAGAAGAAGTCACGGCGGATGTCGTCCTCCCCTCGGATATCATGGGTGGTATGTCGACCACGCTGGTCCTCGAGCGGCCCGCAGATGATTACCGGGACGTCCCGTTCCGCGCAGTAGTCCAGACACGCTTTCGCGGCGTCGTCGTTCGGGGCGTAGTCGTGGTAGAGAGGCAGCAGTTTGACCGCCTCCATCCCGAGGTCGCCCAGGCACTCCTCGAGGTCACGCTTCCAGGCGGGCATGGTCGGGTCGACGGTGGCGACCGGGATGAAGCGATCCTCTCGCCCCTCGACCGCCGCCGCGAGTTCGTGGTTCCCCTGGTGGGGGTCCTGGTAGAAGATGGCCTCCATCGAGGACACCAGCGCCCGATCGACCCCGCGCCGTTCCATGCGCTCGGCCAGCTCGTCGGCCGTCTTGGCGAACGGACGATACGGCCAGGCGCCGATAAACGAGTTGGCGTCGACGATGGTCTCGTCGTAGCCATCCTCAATCGCCTCGAACCGGGCGAGAGTGGCCGCCCGCTTCTCGGCGAGTTCCGCCTCGGAGTACTTTGTCGGCACGTTGTCGGCGAGCAGTTCCTCGAACTTATATCCGATCTCGACTTTCTCCTCCGGCGTGAGGTCTGCGGCTTCGAGTTTCCCGACACAGGGGATGAACCAGCCGTCCGATCCGTAGATCAGGCGCTCTGTGCCGAGGTACTCCGCGGCCATCTCGACGACGCCCGCCTCGCAGTTGGAACCGCTGAGGTCGAGGTAGACGTTGTCGTAGTCCTGGATCTCCTTGATCCGGTGCTCCCAATAGCCACCGGCGGCGATGTGACCCGAGATAAATTTCAACGTCGGAAACGACTCAGCGAGTTCGGCGACGTGCCACGAACTGGCCTCGGTCTCCCGGACCTCGTCGGGATGTCGGTTCATGACATGGGAAATCACCGGTACGTCCATTTCGACGGCGGCTTCGGCGAGTGCATAGAACCGCTCGTCGGTGATCTGGATCTGCGTGCTCCCGAAGTGATGCTTCAAGCCGACGAGGCCGTCCTCTTGGACGGCACGACGAAACTCGGCGACCGCTTCATCTTCCCAGGCGGGATGTGCACGGGCCCATCCATAGATCAGGTCCGAGTGCTCGCGCTGGTAGGCGGCGACCTCGCCGTTGTATCGGCAGCACTCCTCGACGGTGTTTCCGGTTCGACCGATCATCACGAACTTCTCGACGCCGAGGGCCTCGCCCTGCCGGCGAAGCTGATCGGCGCGCTCGGCGCGGTTCTCGGGCGTGGAATCGTCATCCGTAATCGTGTGGGTATGACAGTCTATCATCTCTGATGCCCGTTCTTGGAGAGCCATCGCTTAACGATTCTGATGTGGGTGACCAGTCACGGATCACGCGGCCATTTCTCAACGATCGCCGGGCCAGAGTTTCATTCGAGTGCCCGCCGAGTTTCGTGCGGGACTCTACCGGGGGGATCTTATTCTATTCAATCAGATGACACAATCCATGTGACAACGAAAGCTTATCCGTAAATTTGCGGGACCTCGCCGAAACTTTTTGCCGAGATCCAGACGAGCCGAAGCAAACTCGTCGGTAACCGTTGGCTCGACAAAGATCCTCTACCACAAAGCCGATTCTTAGTGCAGGTTGTATCATCACTTCGACCGGATGCTGATAGCATGACACCAGGAACTCACCGTCGTCATCGCTCCAGTTCCAATCTAGTTGCTCGGTGTCGGAATATATCATCTTGTTAGCGCGGACCTTGCTTCGAACGTTACACTGGGCACCCACGTAATCCCGGACAGGATGGCTGGTTGAGATGACCACTGGACCCAGCGGTTTGAGCACCCGTTGAACACTGGCTCCCGCTCCCGAATGTGTTCAAGTGATAGCTGGCATACTACAAGGTCAAATTTGGTGTCTCCCACGGATGTAAGACCACTTGTCAGATCGGCCTCCAGTATCGTTACCAATCGTCGTCGTTAAACCGCGTGAGGGCCCAATCAACCATTCTCGGGCTCGCATTACGTCCCACTGTGGTGGCTCGTGATGATATCGCAACCCCTCGCCCGTGAAACCGACAATTGACAAGATCAACCCAACGATGGGCCCGCGTCGGTGGACTTCCAACCACTCAGGCGGTAGACTGCCAGCATTCCATTCGGCCAACAGGTGTTGCCACACGATCCGCCCCGATTCGCCCGATACGACGCCTGGCGGGGTCGATGCCTACGCCACTCACTCGCCGACAAGCTGCGACAGGAGCCGGGTGTGGACCAACAGCCGAGCCCGAAATCATAGAGAAGCTTTGCGCCGAGGATACACCAGATCCCGACGGCCAGCACGATAGGGGCCGTTCCGGCCGTCCACCCATTAGGATCATCACGACAACGTTACCGCAGGAACGGGGAGTGGATGGCCATGAATCCACCGGGCCATCCCGAATTCGACAATGTTCTCATGCACCTAGAGCCGCCGCGCCGGTGGTCCCTCGTGCAGCGCGAGGGGTGTCAAGCTTGGCGGCATCGCCAGCCAAGTGAGGCTCACAATCGCGGCAATCCCGACAGCGCGAATTCCGGAAGAGGGCAAGATGAGGCACCTTAATCGTCAAAACAGGTTAGTTGTGATAAACGTTGGTTCGAAGCAGTGATCCTGATCTGTCAAGTGACATCTGATGAATCTGCCCCCTACATTCATCAAGAAGGGAATATCTTGATGCTGTCTTGTCAAAAATCGAGCGATGGATTTAGAGCATAAGTTTTTTGTATTTTACATATCTCACTGAGGAACTGATACCTCCGCTCACGACGGGAATTCTATGTATTGATTCGTAAGTAAAATATATTATAATGGGGATAATTGGCTCCGAACGCCTTGACCATACCTAACGTTCAACGGTATGATGTTCACGGATACTCCCCGAGTACTCATTCGGCGGAAGTGAGTGGCAGTTGCCGTAAATGTCGAATGGATGCTCGTCAACGGAGGGAAAATCCATGACAGAGACACCTTCGGACCGAGATGAAAAAACAAAAACCGATCGAACCGACGACGCCATCCCGGACGTATCTGAGGAGTTGCACTTCCGGTCGGCCGACGAGGAGTGCGCCGCCACGCTGTATCTCCCCGACGACCCCGGCGAGAATGAAACCCCCTGTGTCGTGATGGGAAACGGCATCAGCATGACTCGCCGCGACGGAGTGCCCCGCTTCGCCGAACGCTTCGCCGAGGCGGGGATCGCGGCGCTGTCCTTCGACTTCCGTCACCTCGGAGACAGCGACGGTGAGCCCCGTCAGCTAATCGATTACGAGCGCCAGCGCGACGACTTCGACGCCGCAATCGACTTCGCTCGAACACTCGAGGGGATCGACGATGACCGGATCGCAGCATGGGGCTACTCGTTTGGCGGGGGGCACGTCCTCCCCGTCGCCGCGGACGACGACCGGCTGGCAGCGGCCATCTCGATGTTTCCGATGCTCGACGGGCTCGGGTTTGTGCGGCAGTACGGGCTGGCCAACAATGCGAGGTACGTAGCTGCTGCAGCGCGAGCCGCAATTGGCCGGCGGTTGATTCGGATGCCCATTACGGGGCCGCCCGGGTCGAGAGCCGTGCTGAATCACGCAGAGGCGGCGCCAGGCTTCGATGCCGTCTGTGCGGAAGACTCGGGCTGGCGAAACGAGTTCCTCGCGAAGCCGAGCCAGCTGATTGGGGAGATTCGCCCAGTGCGCGAGGCTTCCAGCGTCCGCTGCCCGGTGTTATTTTGCCTCGGGACCGAAGACACGATCGTGCCGCTGGGGGCGATCGAGCGGGCCGCCGAGGGTGCGCCGGAGAGCGAGCTGCGCCGCTACCCCATCGGACACTTTGAGGGGTTCCTCGACGCGTTCGAGGACGTGGTCGACGACCAGCTCGATTTCCTGGACACGCACCTCTGACAGTGATGAATTGATGGCGGAAATTCATCAATCAATCCTTTGTGAATTTTGTAAGTAAGGATAAATTTTTGGACCAATAGTTGATAGGTAATTCCATGGACCGCCGCAGGATCCTCGCTGGTGCCAGTGCCGCCTTCTCCCTCTCGTTGGCTGGCTGTCTCGGGCGTGCGGTCGATCCGATCGGCACGTGGTTTGATGACCGTGAGCCGCTTCCCGTTGATCCCCCAGATGACCTGCCCGAGTACCACCGCCGGTATAGCCCCGATGTCAGCGTGATCGACTATGATGAGGCTGATCTCGGGGATGTGGTCGGGTACGTCGAACCCTCTGTCCGATCTGTTGAACTCGGTGATGCTGTATCCTTCCAACTTCATGCCCGAACTGAAGGGGGATTGGTCACGAACCCGGTGGGATGGATGCTCCTGAAATGGGAGCGGGATCAATGGTTCCGGGTGGCTGGCTCGGGTGGCGGCATATTTACCTCAACCGTGGTTGAGCCCGATGACTCCTATGTGTTCACGATTGAAACCGAGCCCGTCGATGCGGTACTCGATGGACAACTTGCCGAAACAGAACTTCACAACGACTTCGATGATGTGCCGGCAGGAAATGATTTGACACTCACGCTATCTGGCTTAGGCGGTGGCGTGTATGCATTCAGCCGCGATGGATGGTTGCCCGAAGAGAGTAGCCCAGAATTCGTGTTTCATACCCCGGTTTACATCGATGCGGATCCACTTTATGTGACCTCCACCAAAGCAATCTCGGAAACGGAATGGGATGGCGATTCTCTGATTGCGGAACGCGAACCTGAGGAAGACGTCATCTTCGGCCACACTGGGGTCTATGTTCTCGAACCGGTATCGGAAACGGAGGCGCTTGAGCCAGAGCCACTGATCACCGAAGAAATCGTGCGAACCGTTGGTGGGCTTCCAACGGCTGCGCGAGATGCCTTCGCATTGTATCAGGAATATGACCCAGACCGGGTTGAAATACGCCAACAAACGAAAGACGATCCGCCCTTCGATATCGCGAAACCACGATATTACACATATCAGGACCAATCCTTCCGCGTAACCACCGATATCATCGAGGAGTAATTATCTGAACCGGTCATGACGGATTGATGGACTGTACCGTGCCAGGTGGTGCCGGTTTTCTGCTAAGAAATTCTGAGTCTGATGAATGGATGGCGCATATTCATCATAACGCACTCGGGGGAGAAGTTTGATCGGTCTTCTCTGCGCGTGCATTGCCAGGAATCAACTCGAAGTCCCAGCACCCTTGCAAAAAACGGTCCAAGATGGAGGGTGCCATCACCCCAATGAAGTTAGTGTGGGCTCACACTATTCTTTATCAATGAGGGCTACGTAATCACTCATATGAGCAGTGAGAGTGTTGATTCCGAGAGCAAGGTTTCGGGGAATCAGGCGAACATACCGGCCCGCATCCGCCGGGAACTCGATATCGACGACGGCGACAAACTCCGCTGGCACATCGAGGACGACGGGACGCTCCGCGTCCAGGTTGTCCAGCAGCGTAGCGGTACGTTCAGGGACTTCGACGGCTACGACGGCAATCGGGCGACAGAAGTCGAACGCGAACACGACACGTGGGGCATCAACACCGAATAGATGCCGCGCGCACTCGTGGACACGACCGTTCTCTTCGCTGGGGCGTATCGAGCTGACAGCGCACATGATAAAGCGCTCCCGATCCTCAGGGGGATCGACACCGCTGATCTCCCGGAAGGAGTAATTCTCGATTACGTACTGGCGGAGTCGCTCAATGGGCTGACAACGCACGCGGGTCACGATGCCGCTGTCGACTTTCTCGATCGGCTGGAAGAGAATACGCGATTTCACATCGACACCCTGACGGCGGACGAGTTTGCCGCGGCAAAAGCGATCTTTCGGCAGTACGAGCGCTTCTCGTTCGTCGATGCCTGTATCGTCGCATACATGCAGACTGAAGGGCTCGGTTATCTCTACGCGTTCGACGGCGATTTCGACGCCGTCGCGGAAGTCAATCGCCTCGATGTCGCAACGAACCCGTATCAACCAGAATGACCGATACGCGGTGTGTCTCTTGCTCAATGAAGTGGACATCCGTTACAATTAATAGATTGATCAGCGACACATTAGCAGACCAAACGGGCGATGATGTCGAGCGGACATAGGCAAAATAAGATGCTGTAACCAGAGTGCTGTGCATAACGACTTCCAAACACCGATGGGAGATTGCGAGATGTGGGGGGAGTTCGACAGCTTTTGGGTCAGTTTAAAGCCAAAAATGACTCGTTACAGGGGATTGTCTCGGTCCCCACATCGCAGTCGTTCGAATGCACCTTCGAGACATCGGAGATCAACCGACCGAGTCTACTCGTCGCTTTCGAGCAGTTCTTGGGGATCCCAGAACCGAACTTCCGTTGGTTCCTCACCCACCTCGGGGTTGCCGGTGGTGAGTTTGCGTTCTGCGACAAAACAAATCGAGAGTATCGATCCCTCGTCGGGATTTTCGACGTAACGACCTGTGCGCACGAGTATTAGATCCTCTGGAGGGGTGCGAATGTTGGTTTCCTCTGCCAGTTCCCGCGCCGCTCCACGCGCTGTAGATTCGTCTACCTCTAGAAACCCCTCGGGAAGGGTCCACTTGCCATCGCCCGTCCGAGGAGCATGCTTGACGAAGAGTACCTTTTCACCCTCAAGGACCACAATACGCGCTATCGGAACAGAATTTTGACATTGCAATCAGCTGATTACTAACTCGATCAGCTGGATCGGTGCACCCCTTTTCCTCAATTTGTCCGCCATCTACCCCGAGCAGAGGATGGTCGTATTTTCACCGGTGCGGCCCCGGCGAACACCCTAAGAAGTCGACCTTCCATTCGTATCTGTGAGCCGCTGCGACAGTCAAAAAATGGACCGGCAATCGGATCCTTGCTAATGGCCTAAGCGATCGCGATGGTGATAATACA